>NZ_JAAROG010000002.1:21843-86760 GCF_023093515.1 Aeromonas genomosp. paramedia | reverse complement strand
TGGAGCGGGAAACGAGACTCGAACTCGCGACCCCGACCTTGGCAAGGTCGTGCTCTACCAACTGAGCTATTCCCGCAACTACCTTAAAACGGCCGTACAGCATTTGGTTGCTTGCGCTACTGTACGGGAGCCGAATTATAAGAGCAGTCATTCCAATTGCAAGGGCTTTTTTGTCACTGTGCAGCCGTTCGCTCAAAAGCTGGCCGAACTGCCGATTTTAGCAACCGGGCGACGGCAACCCCTTGCCGGGGACTCAGATTTTGAAGACGTGGCTGCGGTAGAACTGCAGTTCGGCGATGGACTCGCGGATGTCGTCCAGCGCCTGGTGGGAACCGCTCTTGGTGAACTTTTCCAGCAGCTCCGGCTGCCAGCGGCGCACCAGCTCCTTGATGGTGCTGACGTCGACGTTGCGGTAGTGGAAGAAGGCTTCCAGCTCCCCCATGTGCTTGACCATGAAGCGGCGATCCTGGCCTATGCTGTTGCCGCACAGGGGGCTGGTGCGCTCCGGCACCCACTGGCGGATGAACTCGAGGGTCTCGGCCACGGCGCGGGCCTCGTCGTGCTCGCTCGCCTTGACCCGGGCCACCAGCCCGCTTTTGGTGTGGGTGTTGACGTTCCACTCGTCCATCTTGGCCAGCTCTTCATCGCTCTGGTGAATGGCGATGACGGGCCCTTGTGCCAGCACGTTCAGATCCTTGTCGGTGATGATGGTGGCAATCTCCAGAACCACGTTCTCTTCGGGGTCCAGCCCCGTCATCTCCATGTCGATCCATACCAGGTTCTGCGCGCTGACTGTCATGATTGCTCTCTCTATTGGGAGGAATGGCGGAATTTTGCCAATTTGCATGTATCATACTGGCTTTGGATCTGTTCATAAACTGGCGAATCGAGTGGCAAAGAAAGCAAAACTCAATCTGGGTCAACAGAGGCGCGTTCAGGCCAACCGCGAGCGGCGGCTGCAAAAAGATCACACCACTGTGGTGGATGACACCCTGTTTGGCCCGGCCATCGAAGGGGTGGTGATCAGCCGCTTCGGCCAGCATGCGGACGTGGAAGCCGTCGACGGCACCATACACCGCAGCAACCTGAGGCGCAGCAGCATCAACAGCCTGGTGTGCGGTGACAAGGTGGTGTGGCGTCCCGGTCTCAATGCCGCGACCGCCGGGGTCATCGAGGCGGTGCATCCCCGTCACTCCGTGCTGACCCGGCCGGACTTCTACGACGGGGTCAAACCCATCGCCGCCAACATCGACCAGATAGTCATCGTCTCGGCGGTGATGCCCGAGTTCTCCACCAACATAGTCGACCGCTACCTGGTGGCCGCCGAGGATGTGGAGATCGCCCCCCTCATCGTGCTGAACAAGGTCGACATGCTGGACGAGGCGGCCCGCACCCGGGTCGAGGGCCAGCTCGCCGCCTACCGCAAGCTCGGCTACCCGGTGATCCTGGTGAGCTGCGAGAGCGGCGAAGGGCTCGATGAGCTGAAAGCCGCCCTGACCGACAAGATCAGCATCTTCGTCGGCCAGTCCGGGGTGGGCAAGTCGTCCCTGACCAACGCCCTGATGCCGGGGCTCGGCGTGCTCACCGGCGAGATCTCCGAAAACTCGGGGCTGGGCACCCACACCACCACCACGGCGCGGCTCTATCACTTCCCGAGCGGCGGCGATCTCATCGACTCCCCCGGGATCCGCGAGTTCGCCCTCTGGCACCTGGAAGCCGATCGCATCACCTGGTGTTTCGTGGAGTTTCGCGACTACCTCGGCAGTTGCAAGTTCCGCGACTGCACCCACAAGGACGATCCCGGCTGCGCCCTGCGGGCGGCGGTCAGCAGTGGCGCCATCAGCCCTGACCGCTTCCACAACTATCACCGCATCCTGGAAACCATGCAGGAAGCCCGCCACGGTCGGCAACAAGCCCGGCTGTGACCCAATCAACCTCCCTCTTTTTAGAAAGAGCAGATGAAGATCATGAGCATCACTGACAACCTGAAAATTGCCGGTCAATACTGCCTGCCCAAACACGCCCTCTCCCGCCTGGTCGGCAAGCTTGCCGCCGCCGAGGCTGGCAACCTCACCACCCGGGTGATCGAGGCCTTTATCAAGCAGTACGGCGTCGACATGAGCGAGGCGCTGCACGAAGATCCGGCCCACTACGCGAGCTTCAACGCCTTCTTCACCCGCGAGCTCAAGCCGGGGATCCGCCCCCTGGTCGAGGATGCCATGACCCTGGCCCTGCCGGTGGACGGCACCGTCAGCCAGCTCGGGCCCATCCATCAGGGCCGGATCATCCAGGCCAAGGGCCACGACTACAGCGCCCGCGAGCTGCTGGGCGGCTTCGAGGATCTGGTGGCGCCGTTCAAGGATGGGGACTTTGCCACCATCTATCTGGCGCCCAAGGATTACCACCGCATCCACATGCCGCTGGACGGCGTGCTGGAGAGCATGGTGTTCGTGCCGGGGGATCTCTTCTCCGTCAACCCGCTCACCGCCGAGAACGTGCCCAACCTGTTCGCCCGCAACGAGCGGGTGGTTGCCACCTTCCGCACTCCGCACGGCCCCATGGCGCTGGTGCTGGTTGGCGCCACTATCGTCGCCAGCATCGAGACCATCTGGGCCGGCAACATAGCGCCGACCAAACAGAAGGAAGTGGTGCGCTGGGATTACACCGGCGACGAGGCCATCACCCTGCAAAAAGGCGCCGAGATGGGCCTGTTCAAGCTCGGCAGCACCGTCGTCTGCCTGTTTGGTCCGGGCATGCTGGCCGGTTTCGAACCCCACCTGGCCAACGGCGTCACCACCCGCATGGGTCAGCCCTTTGCCAAGCTGGCGGAGCAGGCATGAGTGACCAGCCGAAGCCTGCGACCTCGCAGAAAAACAACCCGCTGCACGGGCTGACCCTGGAGGCGATCGTCACCGCCCTGGTCGAGCACTACGGCTGGGAAGCCCTGGGGCAGCAGATCAACATCCGCTGCTTCACCGACGATCCCAGCGTCAAGTCCAGCCTGAAGTTCCTGCGCAAGACTCCCTGGGCGCGAGAGAAGGTAGAGAGCCTCTATCTCTACGTTCAGCGCAAACAGGCCAAACAGAAGGAAGACCCCAGTGGCGTTTAAGATTACCTACACCTACAAGAAGCAGGCCAAAGAGATAGGCTACGCCAACGACAAGTTCAACAGCATCTACGACGCCATCGCCGCGGCCGAGGGGCTGGATCTCTCCAGCTTCCACGCCATGGAGGCCCAGCTGGCCCAGGTTTGCCGCCGCGACAAGAAGAGCGTGAAGGACTACAGGGAGACCTACTTCAAGGAGCTGGGCTTCTCCAACGTCGTGATCGAACGGGACAATCTCGAAGACAAGCAGGAGTGAGCATGCGAACCCTGACTCTGATGGCCGCCTCCCTGCTGCTGGCGGCCTGCAGCACCCAGACTCCCCAGCTGGTCGGCAACGATCAGGATGCCCACGGCTGCCGTGCCAGCGCCGGTTACCAGTGGTCCCCCCTGCTCGGCCAGTGCGTACGCCTGTTCGAACAGGCTGTGCGCCTGCAATCCCTCGAGGCCACCGAGACCGGCAGCGCCTTCGTGCTGTTCAACGCCGATCGGAGCAAGGTCGAGCTGACCCTGCCAAGCGGCGAGCAGATCCCCCTTGACCGCCAGGGCGAGGAAGGAAACTGGTCCTGGCAGGGAGGGGCCTACCAGCTCTTCCCCTGGAAGGGCTATGTGCTCAAGTCCGGCGAGCGGGCGCTGTTTCACGGTGACAGCGCACTCCAGCCCTGATCCCCTGAGATAAGCATCCAACCCCCGGCCCAGCCGGGGGTTTTGTTTTTGGAAAGCGCGAACCATGGCCGGCCGGCAGGCCAGCCCGCAGACAAAAAAGCCACGCCCGTGGGCGTGGCAAAGGTAGGCAGGGTCACTCAACTTGCTGGGACCGACAGGGACTGGCCGGCAGACCGACAACCTGGCGGCAGGGCGGCGTCAGAGCCGCCCCCCTGGCTCAACGGTCGATGGCATCCAGCACCCGGGCGGAATAGACCATGGCGGCCCCGGCATTCATGGCAACGGCAACCCCCAGTGCATCGGCAATCTCCGCCCGGCTGGCCCCCTGCTTGAGAGCGGCATCGGCATGGACGGCGATGCAGCCATCGCAGCGGGTGGTGACGGCCACCGCCAGCGAGATGAGCTCGCGAGTCTTGCCATCGAGTACGCCGCTCTTGCTGCCGGCGGACGACAGCTGCTGATAACCCTTGAGGGTATCCGGGCTCAGGGTGCCCAGCTCCATGACGCGGCCCATCAACTGTTTGCGGTATTGATCCCAGTCTTGCATCTTGACTCTCCGGTGTGACAGAACAGGCCCCTGCCTGCTCGATGAAGCCAGTATTGCATCGAGACCTGAGTCGTTTAATACTTTAAAGACGCAAATAACAGTCAAATAGAATCATGAACCAGATAGACCAGCTGATCAGCCAGGCCGGCATCCAGGGCACGTTCGATGTGCGCTGCCTCTATCGCGGCGGTTTCAGGCTGCCCCACGAACAGAGCCCGGCCGGGGTGATGCCGTTTCACCTGCTGATGAGGGGAGAGATCCGGGTCACCACGGCGCAGGGAGACGACGTGGCACTGCGCCCGGGCGATCTGCTGCTGCTGCCCGGTGGCGAGCCTCATACCATCTGGCGGGAAGGCGACCCCCTGACCCTGGCCGAGCCGGGTGACGGGTTGCTGCCGCAGAGGGGCGATGGCGGCGATCAGGTGGAGTTTCTGTGCGGCGAGTACCGCTATCAGGGACCGCTGCGGCCGCTGTTGCTGGATGCCCTGCCCAGCCCGCTCTGCATCCCGCTGCTCGCCAGCGAGTCCCGTCAGGCGCTGGAGCTGGTCTTGAGCCTGATCCGCCAGGAGCTGGCCCGCGAACAGCAGGGCTCGGGGGCGGTGCTGACGGCCCTCAGTCAGGTGCTGCTGGCCATGGGGCTGCGGGCCCATGCCAGCGATCCACACGGGGCGCTCGGGCTGGTCGGCGCCCTGCAGGACCCCAGGCTGGGCCGCTCGCTGCAGGCCATGCTGGCCGACCCGGCCCACCCCTGGAGCGTGGATGAACTGGCGGCGCTGGCCGCCATGTCCCGCGCCACCTATTTTCGCCACTTTCGCCAGCGGCTGGGCTGCAGCGTCTGGGAGTTCATGGTGCGGGTGCGGATGGTGCGGGCGGCCGAGCTGCTGCGCCACCCGGATCAACTCCCCCTCGGCGAGGTGGCGCAGCGGGTCGGCTATCAGTCGGAGGCCTCCTTTGCCAAGGCATTCAAGCAGTCGAGCGGGATGGCGCCTGGCCGCTTTCGCCAGCAGGGCTGGCCGGTCCTGCCCGGCTAGCGGGCCAAAAACAAAAACCCCGTTGCAGGCAACGGGGTTTTCATGCGCACAGGCAGGGCAGGATCAGTTGCCCAGGGTGGCGAACAGGCTCTGCTCCAGGCTGCCGCGGGAGACGCAGACCGGGGTGATGGAGGGAGCCAGCACGCGCTCGCCGGAGGACTCGACGAAGTAGAGCTGGGTGTTGCCCTTGACGTTGACGGTCGCCACGCTGTTGTTGCCGCTCTGGGTGATGATCAGGTTGATCTGCAGATTGGGGTTGCCCAGTGCGACCTTGGAACCCATGGTGCCGCAATCCAGCCACTCCAGCCCCTCGGCCGAGTTTTCAACGTTGGCGGTCATCAGACCTGAGCCACGCTGGCTGTTTTCGATGTTCAGACCGTGATCGCCAAACCACTTCTCGGCGCGGGCCCACACCAGATCCACCGGAATTGCCATCTCCTGGGTGTTGTTGGTCGCCTTGGCAACCGGCGGGGTATAGCGGTACTGCTCGCCACCATTGTTGTCACTGGCACAACCCACCATCAACAGGGCCAGGGCGCCCCCCATTATCTTCTTCATGCTGCTTCTCTCGTCCATAAGGCCATAGGCCAACCGGCGGCTATTATGGCGATCACGACACAGACTGTCAGCAGGGATCCTCATAAATGGCGGATTCTTAACCCAAGCTTTACAAAACTGACCTGTTATCATAGATTTGCTCGAAGTCTCCCCCGTGAGTGCTCACGTGAATTCTTCGCTCTCCCTGGCACTGCTGCAGCAGATCATCGACCAGTTACCCATGAATATCTTCTGCCGGGATACGGCCGGACGGTACCTGTTTGCCAACAAGGCTTTCGCCCGGGAGGCCGGGCTGCCGCAGCCGAGCGACCTCATCGGCAAGACGGACGCCGAGATGCCCTGGGGCGATCTGTTTCGCGAGGAGGACGGGCGCCTGCTGGCCGAAGGCAAGCCTCTGTTGCACCAGCAATTGCACTGCCACGGCGGCGCCGGCGCCAACTGGATGGAGATCCACAAGGTGCCGCTCTATGACGAGCAGGGCAACCCCCTCGCCCTCTTCGCCATGGTCAGCGCCATCGATCAGCGCAAGGAGCTGGAGCAGACCTTCCGCCAGCAGCAGCTGCTGCAACGCCGCCTGCTTGATGCCATTCCGGATCTCATTCGCCTCGAAGATCACCAGGGCGTGCTCATCGACTGCAATCAGGCCTTCCTCGACTTCATGGGGCTGACGGCAAGCGATGCCCTGGGTCGGCGAGTGCCCCCCCGCCTGCCCGTCGAGCAGACCCTGGGACAGGGGGAATATTGCGTGGTGGATGCCCAGGGCAAGGGGCGCCACCTGGAGGTCACCCGGGTCGAGGTGCCGGACGACGAGGGCAACTCCCTCGGCATTCTCACCCTGAGCCGCGACATCACAGGGCTGCGCACCACCCAGGCCCAGTTGCAACAGGAGCAGCACTACGACAGCCTCACCGGCCTGCTCAAGCTCTCCCACTTCCTGCAGACCAGCCGCCACCTCGGCGCCCGCAAGGCCAGCCTGCTGCTGGTGGATCTGCAACATTTTCGCGAGATCAACGATCGCTTCGGCATCCGGGTCGCCGACCGCCTGCTGAGCCAGGTGGCGCGCCGCCTGCAACGGCTGGCGCCGCCCCAGTCACTGCTCTGCCGGGTCGCCGCCGATGACTTCGCCCTGCTGCTGCCCGAGCTTCCCCTCTCCCTGGATGAGTGGAGCCGCAACCTGCAGCAGGAGCTGATGGCCCCCTACCAGGTCGAGGAGCACAGGATCCAGATCCCGGTCTTCCTCGGCATCGCCCACGGCAAGGCCAAGGAGGCCGAGCGCCTGCTGAGCCACGCGGAAGCCGCCCTGGCCCAGGGCAAGCGCCAGCAGCAGCACTGCACCCTGTTCGACCCCGAGCTGGACGCCAAGCTCAAGCGCCGTCAGCACATCGCCGCCCAGCTGCCGCTGGCCATCAAGTCGGCCGAGCTGACCGCCGTCTACCAGCCCATCATCTGCACCCACAGCAACCGGCTGCACGGGGCCGAGCTGCTCTGCCGCTGGCCTCATCCTGAGTTCGGCATGATCTCCCCCGACGAGTTCATTCCCCTGGCGGAAGAGCTGGGCCTCATCGGTCAGCTCGGCCAGCTGATGCTGGAGCTGGGCTGTGCCCAGCTGGCCCGCTGGCAGGTGGCGGCGCCGGATCTGGTGCTCTCCATCAACCTGTCACCGCTGCAGTTCCGCGACCCCGAACTCTGCCCGCAGATCTTCGACTGCATCGAGCGCCACGGGCTGGCCCCCTGGCAGCTGGAGCTGGAGATCACCGAGGGGGTGCTGATGGAGAATGCCGACGAGATAGAGAGCAACCTGGCCTGCCTCATCGAGGCGGGCTTCCAGCTCGCCATCGACGACTTCGGCACGGGTTACTGCTCGCTCGCCTACCTGCCGAGGCTGCAGGTGGCCACCCTCAAGCTCGACAGAAGCTTCACCCAGGGGCTGGCCAGCAACCAGGCCACCACCGCCATAGTGCGCTCCGTCATCGGGCTCGGCCATGAACTCGGCATCAGGATCACCGCCGAAGGGGTGGAAACCGTGGAGCAGCAGGCCTGGCTGGCCCAGGCGGGCTGCGATCGCCTGCAGGGTTACCTGTTCAGCCGCCCCCTGCCCCCCGCCGAGTTTGCCCGCAACTACCAGTTGCCGGCCTGAGACACCGCCAACAACAAGGCCACCCGAGGGTGGCCTTGTTGTGTTTGCAGACGCATCGACTCTGGCGCGCTTACTCCTGGAAATAGGTGCCCCAGCCGTCGTAGTCCACGCCGTATTTTTCCAGGATAGGCAGCATCTTCTCGATGTCGGCCACTATGGTCTCGATATCCAGCTTGCACTCCACTGTGGCATCGAAGCAGAAGATGGTGGCGCCGTCATCCAGCTCCATCTCCTCGGCATCTGTCACCTCAAAGCCGGCCTTGAACAGGTCGACCGCCGCCTTCTCCAGCAGATCGAAGTCCTGGCAGGCAAAGTGGTGCTCAATCTCGTAGTCCAGACTCGGGTTGCTGCCATCGGCCAGCAGCTCGTTGACGATGGCGGTGGTCTCGTCGCGCCACTCTTGCATGTTGATACTCATATAAACCCCAGGCGGTATTGGATGGATGTCAGCCCCTGCTGGCAGGCACGCTGCGGCCGCGTCGGCCCGGGTCGCCGCCAGGGGGATGGTTGCGGCAAAGCATACCCGCAGAGCGCAACGGGCTCAATGCGGCGGACCAAGATAACTGCCTTGCCCGCTCCCCACCAAAGGGGGGTGTCCGTAAAAAGGTCAAAACGTGCAATAACCCGCCTTTGACGGGCACAGCCCCCTCCGGCTTGAGGCAAGCAAGACAGATTGCAGACTCTTTGGGGATCGGTGTTTCCCACCCTGGGGGGGCCGATGGCAGAGGGTCAGCCCGGGAGCATGACAGAGCTCGTTTGAATGACACCCCCTCAGAAGCAAGGCGCCCGCTCATCGGCTCGCCCCTATGATGGGCCTGGGTCATGGTCGTCACTGAGTCATGACGCCCGTCTAGGGGGAATCCGCCCTCCTTTTGCCCGGGTTGCCCATGAAAACGACGCGACAGGGCGGAAAAACGGATGAAACAGGGCCGATTGTTCGGTTATCGAGCGAACGATGCCACAATCTGCCCCCGGCGGTTGACACCTCGGCGCAGAAAGGGTTTAATGCGCGCCGTTGCCCAGATAGCTCAGTCGGTAGAGCAGGGGATTGAAAATCCCCGTGTCGGCGGTTCGATTCCGTCTCTGGGCACCAATAATTCCTCCTTAGTTCAGTCGGTAGAACGGCGGACTGTTAATCCGTATGTCGCTGGTTCAAGTCCAGCAGGAGGAGCCAAATTCGAAAGGCCCGCTCATCTGAGCGGGCCTTTCTGCATCTCCCCTTCCCGAAATGTCATCCCCTAATAGCGATTCTCGTCACCGTGCCAGACATGACCGGCAGAACATGCCCGGGCGACCTCGTGACAAGGATCATCGGCATGAGAGCGGAAGAAGTGCTGATCTTGTTGCAGCAGGAGTGAACTCATCGAGTGGCTGATACCGGCCAGAGCCTCGCCAGCGGTCAATCCTGCAACCCGGTGATCTGTGGCCAAATGAGCCAGTACCCTTTCACGACTATTCATGATCGCCTCCCTCTGTGGATCCCGTCGTAAATTGACCATAGCAGCAGGTATCAGACTACCGCAAACCCGCGCCAGCAAAGGGCTCCAGGCCGGTCCACCCCTGCCGAAAAAGGGAGGCAAATGAAGAGGCCCACCCTGTCGGGTGGGCCTTTCATGGCTGCTAGCCGCCGTTACAGGCCGCCAGCAACAGGGTCGCCCCGCAGGTGGCGCTGAATACCAGCAACCCCGCCTGCAGCACGCCCTCAGGATCCGTCTCTTTTCTTCTCTTTCTGAACCTTATCCATCGCGGCTTCATCGAGCCCACCTCATCCTGTTGTGTCCAGCTCCCCTGCCCTCCTCGGCAGGCCGCTCATCTTGATCCCGGTTCGGCTCAAGGTCAATCGGTCCACAACAATAAAGCGGCCGGGCGCTCGGGAGAGAGCCTCCTCATGGGGCCGCCCAATATCGGGAAAACCGGCGTGACCCGTCTGCGAGCCGGGGCTATGATGAGGCCGACGATTTCCGATCCCAGGGAGACCCCAGATGAGCAGCCCCTTGCACTATGTGCTGGATGGCATCCATTGCGAGCCACACTTCTTCACCGTGCCCCTCAACCACCAGAAACCGGATGACGAGGAGAGCATCACCCTGTTTGGCCGCACCCTCTGTCGCCAGGACAGGCTGGATGACGAGCTGCCCTGGCTGCTCTATCTGCAGGGGGGGCCGGGCTTTGGCGCCCCGCGCCCGACCGCGAGCGGCGGCTGGATCAAGCGGGCCCTGCAGGAGTTTCGGGTGCTGCTGCTCGATCAGCGCGGCACCGGCCACTCCAGCCCCATCAGCGCCGAGGCGCTGGCCGGGCTCACCCCGGGGGAGCAGGCCGGCTACCTCGCCCATTTTCGCGCCGACAGCATAGTGCGGGACGCCGAATACATTCGCGAGACCCTGAGCCCGGACCGGCCCTGGAGCCTGCTTGGCCAGAGCTTCGGCGGCTTTTGCAGCCTCACCTATCTCTCCCTGTTCCCGGACAGCCTGCACGAGGTCTACCTCACCGGCGGCGTGGCCCCCATAGGTCGCAGCGCGGACGAGGTCTACCGCGCCACCTATCAACGGGTGGCGGACAAGAACCGCGCCTTCTTCGCCCGCTTCCCCCATGCCCAGGCCATCGCCAACCGGCTGGCGACCCACCTGCACCGCCACGACGTGCGCCTGCCGAACGGCCAGCGCCTGACGGTGGCGCAGTTGCAGCAGCAGGGGCTGGATCTCGGCGCCAGCGGCGCCTTCGAGGAGCTCTACTACCTGCTGGAGGACGCCTTCATCGGCGAGCGGATCAACCCCGCCTTCCTCTACAAGATGCAGGCCATGCAGCCGTTCAACACCAATCCGGTGTTCGCCATTTTGCACGAGTCCATCTATTGCGAGGGGAGCGCCAGCAACTGGGCGGCCGAGCGGATCAGGGGGGAGTACCCGGCCCTGGCCTGGGCGCCCGGCAAGGATTTTGCCTTCACCGGCGAGATGATCTTCCCCTGGATGTTCGAGCAATTCCGCGAGCTGATGCCGCTCAAGGAGGCCGCCCACCTGCTGGCCAAGAAGGCCGATTGGGGCCCCCTCTACGACCCGGTGCAGCTGGCCAAGAACCCCGTGCCCGTCGCCTGCGCCGTCTATGCCGAGGACATGTACGTGGAGTTCGACTACAGCCGCGACACCCTCAGGGGCCTTGGCAACAGCCGCGCCTGGATCACCAACGAGTACGAGCACAACGGCCTGAGAGTCGACGGCGAGCAGATCCTGGACAGGCTCATCCGCATGAATCGGGATCACTGATCCCGCTCGGGCGACGAGCCCGCCATAAAAAGAATATCGAGGGCGGCCCATGAGCCGCCCCGCCCTGTCGGAAGCAACACAAAACAACAAGGACACCCTTTGGATCATCCGGAAACCTCGGCCGGCTGGCTGAGCCGCCTCTTCTATCACTGGACGGGCCCGCTGCAACGCAAGGGGCTGACCGAGCCCCAGGTCGGTCTCGACGATCTCTACCCCCTGCTGCCGGAAGACAGGCGCGACGCGCGGGCCGATGCCTTCCTCGCGCTCACCGCCGCTGCGCCGGTGCGCCCCTGGCCCATCATGGCCTTTATCTGGCGCCACTACCGTCGCCGTATCGGCCTGCTCACCCTGCTGCAGCTGATCGGCATGCTGGCCACCCTGGCCAGCCCCTGGCTGCTCAACCACAGCATGACCCAGCTCGGCACTGGGGCCAGCACCGGCCACAAGCTGCTGCTCGCCTTCGCCCTGTTTGCCTCGGTGCTCGCCGCCGGCATGCTGGCGGAGCACTCCCTGCAACTGGCGCTCAAGATGCACGTCCCCATTCGCCGCCTGCTGGCCGAATCCCTGCTCGCCAAGGTGATGAAGCTCGGCGGCAAGAGCTTCGATGACAGGGCCGGTGGCCGGGTACAGAACCTCATCAACCGGGACGTGTGGGACATCACCTGGATATTGGCGGATCCCGCCATGCCGCTCACCATGGCGCTGCAACTGGCGGGCACCATAGCCCTGCTGGTGTGGCAGGTGGGCAGCGCCGGTCTGGTGGGCTTTGCGGTGCTCACCCTGCTGCTGCTGCTCTCCACCCGGGTGGTGCGCCGCATGAACCAGCAGGAGCAGCAACTCAAGCGCCAGCAGGACGAGCGCAACGGCATACTGGCGGAGTACATCAAGAAGCTGCGGCTGGTGCGCCAGAACGGCCTCGGCGCCTTCTTCACCCGGGCGGCCAACGCCAAGCGCCAGCAGGAGCTGGGGGTGCTCGGCCGGGTGCTCAAGCTCGATGCCATCAACAGCTTCCTGATGATGAGCACCCCGCTGCTGGTGACGCTCGCCACCTTCACCACCTATCTGGCCTCGGGCCAGAGCCTGACCCTGCCCCAGGTGTTCACCACCATCGCCCTGTTCGCCGTGCTGCGGATCCCCATGATGCGGCTGCCTTACCTCATCCGCACCCTGATCAACTTCAATACCGGCTTCAACCGGCTGTGCGAGTTTCTGAGCAGCCCGGAGCAGCATCGGGATCTCGGCGATCCCAGCCTGCCGGTCGGCAGCCTGCGGCTGGAAGAGGTCACCGCCCTGCACCAGCAAAAACCGGTGCTGCAGGGGGTCAGTCTGCACATCGAGCCGGGGGAGCTGGTGGGGATCACAGGGGCAACCGGGGCGGGCAAGAGCTGCCTGCTGCACCTGGTCGCCGGTTTTGACAACGGCTTTGAGGGGACTGTCCGTCGCAACGGCCGGGTGGCGCATCTGGGCCACAAGCCCTGGCTGATGAACGACAGCATCCGCAACAACATTCTGTTCGGCCAACCCTGGGATGAGGAGCGCTACCACTGGGTGCTCGGTGCCTGCGCCCTCACCACGGATCTGGGGCTGCTTAGCCACGGGGATCAGACCCTGGTGGGTGAGCTCGGCACCCGTCTCTCCGGCGGCCAGCAGCAGCGGGTCGCCCTGGCCCGCGCCCTCTATGCAGAGGCCGACATCCTGCTGCTGGACAACCCCTTGTCTGCGCTGGATCCCATGGTCTCGGCCCAGGTGCTGGAGCAGGGGCTCGCCTTCAAGCCGGGGCCGACCCGGCTGCTGGTGAGCCACGACCCGGACGTGCTGGCCCACTGCGATCGGGTGATCCGCATCGAGCAGGGCCGCCTGGTGGAGCTCGATGCCCACCAGCTGGCGGATCTCATCCAGCACCCGCAGCCCACTCCTCCGGTCCCCCCCCAGGAGGCGGAGCAGTTCAGCGAGGAGAAGGTGGTGGAGGGCAAGGTGGACTGGGGGCTGTTCGGCTTCATGTGGCAGCGTCTGGCCGCCCCCGGCGCCATCCTGATCGCCCTGCTGCTCACCCTGGGTCAGGAGGGGCTGCGCATCGCCTCGGATCTCTGGCTCGGCGGCAAGGCCGAGGTGAGCGATGTGAACACCCTGCTCGGCATCTATGTGCTGCTGGGGGCGGGATCGCTGGTCTGCATCATGGTGGTGCGGGTCATCAACTACAAACTCGGCCTCAAGCTGGCCTGGACCCTGTTCGACGGCATGCTGGGCCGCATCAGCCGCGCCCCCATGGCGTTCTTCGACAAGGTGCCCCAGGGGCGCATCCTCAACCGCTTCGACCGGGATCTCGGGGAGGCCCAGGAGGTGCTGCTGTCCATGCTGATGGGGCTGTTCGGCATGCTGGTTTCTGTGGCTCTGCAGGTGGTGGTCATCGGCATCAACATCCCCCTGCTGCTGCTTATCGCCCCCCTGGTGGGCTGGGCGCTCTACGTGCTGCAACGGCGCTACCGGGCGGTGCAGCTCAAGCTGCGGCGCCAGTCCTCGGTGCTGCGCTCCCCGCTCTACATCAGCATCAGCGAGACCATTCGCGGCGCCCCCGCCCTGCGTCTGGCCGGGGCCGAGCGCTTCGCCCTGGATCAGGTACTGCATCACTATGACAACAACCTGCGCAGCTGGTACACCACCACCTCCATCAACCGCTGGCTCGGCATGCACCAGACCCTGCTCTCCGCCGCCCTGGTGGGGGCAGTGGCACTGATGGTGGCCTTTGGCAACAGCCCGCTGCTGGGGGCCGTGGCCATCACCTACGCCTTCACCGCATCGGCCATGCTCAACTCCCTGATCCGTACCTTCGCCGAAGTGGAGCAGGTGATGAATGCGGTGGAGCGGGTGCGTGAATACAGCGAGATAGAGAGCGAGCGCCAGGAGGGAGAGGCCCTCGCCACCCCCCATCCGGCGGTGCGCTTCGACAACCTGGGGCTGCGCTACCCGGGCGCCAGCCAGTGGGCCCTGCACAGGGTCAACTTCGAGCTGGCCCCCGGCGAGAAGGTGGGGGTGTGCGGGCGTACCGGGGCAGGCAAGAGCTCCCTGCTCGGGGTGCTGCAGGCCATGTATCCGGCCTCCCAGGGAGAGATTTACTACGGCGATCAGCCGCTCTCTGCCCTGGCGTCGGAGGCGGTGCGCGCACTCTATGACACCGTCTCCCAGATCCCCCTCACCTTCTTCGGCACCCTGCGCGCGAATCTCGCCCCCCTGAGCGAGCAGAGCGACGCCGCGCTGGAGCAGGCGCTGGCCCGGGTCGGCCTGGCCGAGCGCTGCGCCGGCCGGCTGGACGAGGATCTCGATCGGCTGCAACTCTCCGCCGGCGAGACCCAGCTGCTGGTGATCGCCCGTATCCTGCTGTCGCGCCGCCCCCTCATAGTGCTGGACGAGGCCACCTCGGATCTCAGCCACGGCGGCATGCGCAAGATGGCAGAGCTGCTCTATCGCTACCGGCCACAGGCCAGCTATCTGGTGATAGCCCACCATCTGGAGCCGCTGTTGTCGGTGGACAAGGTGGTGGTGATGGAGGCCGGCACAGTGGTGGAGCAGGGCTCCCCGGTCAGCCTGCTGGCCAATCCGGGCTCCCGCTTCCACCAGCTGTTCGCCGGTCAGGTGAACCGCCAGGTGGGGGAGCTGACGGGCTGAAACAAAAAGGGCTGCCCGCGGGCAGCCCTGCTCGTCGTGCCTCTCAACGCTCCATGATCTGGGTGATGTCATCCTTGTTGATCAACATCTCCCGCCCCTCTTCGTCGTAGTAGCGGTACATGCCCGTGTCCTCATCCAGCCTGGGCTTGCTGTCGGTGGTAATCATCTTCCCGTCCCGGGTGCTCATGATGTATTGGGAGCTGCACGCCACCAGCCCCAGCATGCACACCAGGATCATCATCCGTCGTTTCATTGCCTACCCCCCCCCTTCACTCTCACCATTAGGTTCATAAGTGAAGCCTAGCTCAGGCGGATTCAGGGCCGAGTAGCGATGAAAAACAGATGGATTGAGAATAAAGTTAAAAAGTCAACACCCAAGCAAGTACTTCCATTCAGATTCAACAAAAAAAATCACACAAAAAAACAAACACATAAACACCACAAAACAAACAAATTGACTACATAAAACATCATTGCTCACTCAAAAAAATCAGAGATTGAGAATCATCCGACATTCAGACTGAGAACTGTCTGATATATGTTGCAAAAAAATACGTTTTTGATAGATTTCGACACTGAATTCAAATGGCAACATAATTACTAAAACCATCAATAATTCATCTTCTTCGCCCCATCGGATACGACACCATCTGTCTGGCGATCAAGCTTCATAACAAAATAATTACATTTTCATGCCGATATGTCATTCGGATGCGGTAGCTATGTCTGTTTTACCTCCAGTCCAGATGGACACCACGACGAGCCCCTCATTGAGTAAATTCACAATACTGTGACGGAGCAGCAATTTGATGCTGCTTGTGTGATGCCCTTATGTCGCCAATACATGGTGGTCACAACCCGTACTGATTGCACAGTACACGAGTCAGTGAGCAGTTAAATTAACTGCCAACAATAAAACATAAGAAATCATACACAGATATTGCAATGAGAGAGCCCAATTTTTTTACAGGAAACATCACATAAAAAGATCATCCACTTAATTTATGAGTGAGCATGATTTAATTTATGTTGATCACTTGTAGCAGTCAAAACAAACCCATTGCAAGGCTTTACGTAAAATGAAAGTTATAACAGCGTCATGGATCTTAGCTGCGATTAGTTTGAATATATTCGCTGCACCGCAGATAAGCCCGCAGATGATGGAGCAATTCAAGCGTCTGCCACCGGCAGAACAACAGGCTCTGGCAAAGCAGTATGGTATATCCACTGAACAGCTAAATAGTGCCAGTGCTGTTACCCCTGTCACACCATCGGCTCCTGTTGCCGCCCCACGTGAACTGGATTATAGCCAGGTATCCCAGCGCCCCCTCGTTGCCGGAGTGGCACAACCAGGGGATTTGCAACCATTTGGGTATAATGTATTTGCCGGTGAGCCCATCCTGGATGCTCCTATTACCGACATGCCAGTTGCGGATGACTATGTTATTGGCCCTGGAGATGAAATTCATGTTCAACTCTACGGTAAAGAAAATGCGGTTTATGATTTGAGTGTCGGCCGGGAAGGTTTTATTGATTTTCCCAGTCTCGGCCCTATCTCCGCCAGTGGCTTAACCTTCCAGCAATTCAGAAGTGACCTTGAATCCAGGATCAAGGAGCAGATGATAGGTGTAAATTCCTTCATCAGCTTTGGTTCAATGCGTTCCATGCAGGTGTTTGTCATGGGAGACGCCTACCGCCCGGGCGCTTACAATGTTAGTGGCATGGCGACCGTGACTCAGGTATTGCAGGCCGCTGGTGGCATAGACACAGTCGGTTCCTTGCGAAAAATCCAGGTGAAACGCGCAGGGCAAAACGTCATCGATGTGGATCTCTACAAGATGCTTGTCTGGGGTGATACCAGCCAAGACATCCGTTTACAGGCCGGAGATACAGTGTTTGTTCCTGCCAAGGGCAGTGAGGTCGCCATCAACGGGCTGGTCAAGCGCCCCGCCATTTACGAGCTGAGAAATTCGGCGCCACTGGCGGATGTACTCGCTCTGGCTGGCGGCGTCAAAGCCGCCGCGTTGCAAGAGGTCTCCGTAGAGCGCCACTCTGATAACGGTCTCAGGGTATTCAACCTGACACTGGCCAACGCCCATGATCGCCTTTTCAATATTCGGGACGGGGACAAGATATCGGTCAAACCGAGCAGCACCGAATATAGCCAGGCCATTGTGGTCAAAGGTGCAGTCGTTCGTGACGGCGTCTACAGCTTCTCTCCCGGTACTCGAGTCAGCACTATATTGCAGAGTGTTGAGCGAGACCTCATTTCGGCTACCGATTTGAGTTACGCTCTGGTGGTCAGAGAGATTGACTCCCAGCGTAATATCAGCGTGATTCAATTCAATTTGGGCAATGCCCTGCAACACCCCGGCGGCAAGGATGATGTCCTGCTTCAGGCCAGGGATCAGGTGCTGGTGTTCCGCAACGATGCTACTGACCGCCTCAGAGAGACTGCGGCGACGAATACAAAAGTAAAAGACCTCGGAACCAAGTCGCAAGAATTGAGCAACGCTGCCATGATGCGCACAGATGCATCCACCGGCGCCAATGTCAAAAGTGATGAATTGAATACCGATAGTCAGGTCA
This sequence comes from Aeromonas genomosp. paramedia, assembly GCF_023093515.1. NCBI lineage: Bacteria > Pseudomonadati > Pseudomonadota > Gammaproteobacteria > Aeromonadales > Aeromonadaceae > Aeromonas > Aeromonas genomosp. paramedia. The sequence continues at coordinate 69,206 of NZ_JAAROG010000002.1, read as the reverse complement.
AGCTCTCCTCACTTTCCGATAAAACGGCAACAGATGCCGTTGTGGCTGACTCCAGGCAAGTCTTGTTGGCGCCAGTCATCGAACGCTTGAAAGCGCAGTCGACTCAGGGCCAGCCGGTCAAAATAATGGAAGTCAGGGGGGAAGTGAAATACCCGGGCCTCTACCCACTGACCGAGAGCAGTCGCATGTCCGATGCCATTCTCGCCGCCGGCGGGTTCAATGAGCAGGCCAACATTGTCGAACTGTCCCGCGTCAATGAGCGTGGTGACAGCATCCTGGTCCAGAATGAGCGATTCTCCCTGGACACAGCCAATAGCCCGTACAATTCGCCACTCCTGCAATCCAAAGACAATATCAACGTTCTGCCCCATCCCCAGTGGCGGGAAGAGGCGACCGTCCAGGTCTTCGGTGAAGTGAAATTCCCCGGCACTTATACCGTGCGTCGCGGAGAAAGCCTGCACGATCTGATCGAGCGGGTGGGTGGCATTACTGCCTACGCCAATCCCAACGGTGCAATATTTGCACGTAAAGCCCTGCGCCAGCAGGAAGAGGAGCGATTGGTGATGCTGCGGGATGAACTTCGCCAAGAGATATCGACCATGACGTTGCGCAGGCAGAGCACCATTGCCAACTACAGCAGCTCTCCTGCCGAGGCCATGACGGTTGTGAATCAACTGGAGAACAGCAAGGCAATTGGTCGGATGACCATAGATATGCCAGCCTTGCTCTCTGGAGAAAAGCAATCAGATATATTGCTGGAGGATGGCGATAAATTATATATCCCGACCATGCAGAATGTGGTCTCCATCGCAGGCATGGTGCAATTCCCCTCTTCACATATCTATAAAGAGAACACCAGCATCAATGAGTACATCAGTCTTGCCGGTGGCACCAAGAAGCAAGCCGATACCGATCGCGTCTATGTGATAAAAGCCAATGGCAGTGTGATGTTACCCAATGATAGCTGGTTTGGCGGACGAAAGAGCCTTGAACCCGGTGACACCATCATAGTCCCGGTGGACTCTGATTATCTGGATAACCTGAGCATCATGTCTTCCGCCACACAGATCATGTATCAGTTGGGCGTAGCCTGGTCCGCAATCAAATAATGCCATTGAGCGCATCATTTTATATTCCATAGGACTCATCAAATCATAATGGAAGCACAAAAAGCGAACGTCATTTCCTTGCCGAGAGATATGTCTCCGGTGAGTGATGAAATTGACCTGCGGGAACTGGTGATTACCTTATGGCATGGCAAGTGGTGGATCTTTTCCACCACCTTCATTGCCACCTGCCTCGCCGTCGCCTTCGCACTCTTAAGCCCCAATATCTATCGTGCCGAAGCGCTCCTGACTCCCTCCCTTGAACAGCAAGGTGGCGGGCTCTCCGCTCTGGCCTCCCGCTTCGGCGGGCTGGCCAGCCTGGCTGGCGTCGATCTTGGCAACAAAGGCGGGGATAAGGCCTCGATAGCCATCGAAGTGGGCAAATCACGGCTGTTTCTTGGGGATTTCATCCGCCAGCACCAGCTGGCTGTCCCTCTGATCGCCGCCACCGGCATGGATAAAGCCACAGGTGACTTGATCATCGACCCCTCAATCTACGATGTTGATATGCAGAAATGGGTGCGTGAGGTGCCTCCGGGCAAGTCACCCAAACCCAGCGACTGGGAACTGATCAAGGCTTTCAAGAATCTGGTCACCCTCAACAGCGATCCCAAAACGGAATTATTGACTGTCACCATCGACTTTTATTCACCGCAACTGGCCAAACAGTGGGTGGACTGGTTGATCGATGATCTCAATCACACCATGAAACAACGGGATCAAGATGAGGCAAAGCGCAATATTTCCTATCTGACCGAGCAGTTATCCAAGACCTCCGTCGCCGATATGCAGAAGGTTTTTTATCAACTGATCGAAGAGCAGACCAAGACCTTGATGCTCGCCGAGGTCAATCAGGAATACGTTTTTAAAGTACTTGATCCTGCCGTCATAGCCGAAGAGAAAATAAAACCCAAACGGGCACTGATTGTTGTCTTGGGTGCACTGTTTGGCGGCATGCTGGGAGTGATGGTAGTTTTGGTTCGGTTTGCATTCCGTCATGATAAAAAATAATGGATACAAACTGATCAAAAACGATGGCTTGCCATCATAATAGAGTAGAACGATCGTCGACTATTCTGATTTTATAAGGGAAATATATGAAGAAGAGTGTTTTGATTATGACTGCCCTGCTGGCGCTGTCCGCCCCGACCATGGCTGCAGAAACAGTAGCTGCAGGCGCTGGTGCTAGTACCGGTGGCGCTGCTGCTGGTGCTGCTGGAGCTGCTGGTGCTGCTGTCGGTGGCATCACCGCAGGTGCCCTGGCCGTTGGCGTAGCCGCTGCTGCGGCCATTGGTGTTGCCGTCTCCGTTGCCAGCAATGACGACGGCAACAGCAACAGCTCCACCTCGACTGTGACCAGCACAGCTCGTTGATATTAATATTTAAAGACTGCCTCAGGGCAGTCTTTATTTTCATGCCTATCTATTCAGTGATGCTTGCATGCTAACTAAGCGCATTTTCATAGTGCTATCAATGTTGTTGTTTGGCTGTGCAGACAACAACTTTGATAGCTATCAGCAACTTAAATTTCTTTTTTCCGGGAATGAAGAAATAACCATCACCCCAGAAGCAATCCATAAACTACCTTATGCCAGTGCATTTGTAACAGTCGATGACAGGCCCAGAGTATTCGTCGTTCTTGCATTTGCAGAGAATAATCGACTGTCATGGGTCAGCAGCGACAGAGGCATGATTGTGACCAAGCATGGTCGTATAACCAGAACACTGAAGTTGGATAATGATCTTGATTACTTTGCAAACTCGATGACAGACCCATTATCCCAATCTTCCATCACTTCGGGTGCACAGTTCAGTTACAGCGCGGAATGGGCAAAAAGTCGCAGCAGCGGGAGAAGCCTACACAGTGTATTCCGGCAACTGGCGGACGAAGACCTGGATATCAACGGCACCATCATTGTGGCCTCCCTCTATGAGGAAACTGTGCAGTCGATAAAAGATGGTCAAACATGGAAGAATTATTACTGGTTGGACAAGAAGTCTGGCCTGGTCAGAAAAACTATTCAAAAGCTAGGCCCTGACAACAGCACCATAGAGATGGTCTTTACCAAGCCTTACGCATCATGAAAAAAATAATACTCTCGTTATTGATAGGCTATGTGCCCTTGCTTCACGCTGACAGCGTTACTAAAGTAGTCTTCGGTAATGTCAATGGTACCACCATCTCCCTTTCGGATAGCCAGCGTCTTGAACAGCTACTAAATAATACCAAGCTACCTGGCCATATCTATTGGCCTGCCGCCATCATCTCATCCCCCACGGAAGAGCGAGTGGCCCAGCAAGTCAAGGAGCTTTTGCTCGCCGATGTGAAATCACTCCAGGTGATGTGGATGAGAGAGCATCAAGGTGGCCTGGTCCAAACAACCCAGCAACTGTTGCGAGAGCTGGATCAGCTTGATGTCACAGGCCGGATTGACATAAAGCTGGATCCCGATCTCAGCAGAATTGAACCAGGCAACAACCCTCGTTTGACCGGAAATTACTCACTCTATGTTTCTCCTCGACCATCCCGTTTATATTTGATGGGGCTAATCAATAGCCGCAAGGCATTGCCTCATGAACATGGAAAAGGTTTGGCTGAATATTGGCAAGGCCATAGCTTGTTGGCCGGTGCCAACCCGGGCGAGGTATATCTTATCCAGCCAGATGGCAGCATCCAGTTATCACCCGTGGCCGTCTGGAATGAATACCATATAGAACCCATGCCCGGTGCAACACTGTTTGCCGGGTTCGCTCCCGAGTTACTGCCGGCCAAATTTAAAAACATCAATCTCCGTATTGCCGAAATGATTGCTAATCGGATACCCGAGTAATGCTAACCAGAATCGCCACCCTCTCTATTCTTGTCTCTCCTATCGCTTGCGCCAATACGGATAGTTTCTCCCCTACCTTTCCCACCCAGAGTGACTTTGGTGGCGTAGGTCTGCTCCAGATGCCAACGGCGCGCATGGCCCCAGAAGGTGAGTTCTCATTCAACTACATGGATAACCAGGAATATCGACGCTGGTCTATCTCCATGCAGCCATTCGACTGGCTGGAAGCCACCCTGAGATACACCGACATTCGCACCCGCCTGTATAGCAATGACGAGAGCTTCAGTGGCGATCAAACCTATAAAGACAAGGGCATGGATGTCAAAGCCAGACTCTGGAATGAATCCACCTGGCGCCCTCATGTCTCTGTCGGACTTCGCGATGTCATGGGGACCGGACTCTTTGACAGCGAGTACATAGTCGCCAGCAAACGCTACAAGAACCTGGATTTCACCCTCGGGATGGCATGGGGAAATATGGGGCAGAGCGGCAATATCAAGAACCCCTTCTGTGAAGCCCGTGAGGCCTGGTGCCAGCGCGACGACAGTTTCTCTGGCAGTGGTGGCAAATTTGAATTTGGCAGCCTGTTCCATGGACCTGCCGCATTCTTTGGCGGGATCGAGTACCAGACGCCCTGGCAACCATTGAGGTTGAAGCTTGAATACGATGGCAATGACTACAGTCACGAGTCGGCGGGCGTCATAACACAAAGCACCCCCATCAATGTGGGCATAGTCTACCAGCCCTATGATGCTCTCGACATGCACCTCAGTTATCAGCGCGGCGATACGCTGATGTGGGGGGTGACACTGCATACCAATTTCAACGATCCCTCCTTGTCGCTGCCCAAACTCATGGACCCCCCGGTTCCGGCCTATCAGGTCAGCGAAACCGCCTCTCTGGATGAAGTGGACTGGCAGGATTTGTCCTCTCAGCTTGCCGCCAATGCAGGCTGGCAAGAGGTTTCTCTCTACGGTGATGACGATACCCTTACCCTGGTGGGTGAGCAGACCCGCTTCCGGGAGCAGACGCAAGGCGAGCACAGGGCCACCATGCTAGCCGTCAATGACGTCCCTGCGTCGGTGAAGCAGTTGCGGATAATCGAGCAGAAGCAAGGAATGCCACTGCAGGAGACCCGCGTCGATCTGGACTCTGTACGCCGCGCCAACAGCGACCTTCCTCTCGGCCAGACACAGGAGATCGAAGTCAGCCGTCAGGCGCCGACCCGGGTAGCAGGGAAACTGCGCCATGAGGCGGAACCCCGCTCATGGAGCTTCAAGATTGTGCCCAAACTGAGCCAGTCCATCGGAGGCTCAGAGAGTTTTTACATGTATCAGGTCGGGTTGAATGCCAATACCGACTGGTACGTGACAGAGCACAACTGGCTGAGCAGCACGCTCTTCTTCAACCTGTTCAACAACTACGACAAGTTCAACTACACGGCTCCCCCACCCGATGGCGAGGCCTTGCCACGGGTCAGAACCTGGATCAGAGAATATGTTACCTCCTCGGATGTGCTCCTGAATAACCTGCAGCTCACCCATATGGATAAATATGATGATGCCTGGTATGCCCAGGCCTATGGCGGCTATCTGGAGATGATGTACGCCGGGGTCGGTGGGGAGGCCTTGTATCGCCCCTTCAACCGCAACTGGGCCATAGGGGCAGACATCAACCTGGTGAAGCAGCGGGACTGGGAAAACACCCTCCAACTGGCCGACTATCAGGTGGCGACCGGCCATGTCACCACCTACTGGCAGCCTGAGTTTCTGGACAAGGTGACGGCCCAGATCTCGGTGGGTCGCTACCTGGCGGGGGACTATGGCGCCACCTTCAACTTCGCCAAGCAGTTTGATTCGGGGATCAGCGCCGGTTTCTTTGCCACCTTCACCAATGTGTCGGCAGAAGAGTATGGCGAGGGGAGCTTTACCAAGGGGCTCTACATCACAATCCCGTTCGATCTGATGATGTTCAAGTCCACCATAGACAGCGGCACCATCAGTTGGGTCCCCCTGACCCGGGACGGCGGCCAGATGCTGGCCAGAAAGTACGGGCTTTACAGCCAGAGCAGCGTCGCCTCCTTCTGACATGAAGTGACTGCACGTCGCAGATAAAAAAAGCACCTTCCATGAAGGTGCTTTTTTGTTTCTGGCACATGGGTCTCTGCGATCAGCCCTTGGGCTTGCGCTCACCGGTGACTGTGGGGTTCTTGGGGTCTGAGCTCCACTCGTACCAGCCGCCGTCGTAGACGCTGATCCGCTTCCAGTCCATCAGCCAGGCGTAGAAGAAGGCCTCGGAGGCGCGCCAGCCGGTGCCGCAGTAGAAGGCGGCCTGCTGGGTGGGGGCTATGTCCCACTGGTCCCACATGGCGAGGATCTCGCGGGCCGGTTTCATGGTGCCGTCCGGGTTGTGGAAGTCGCTCATGCTGTTGGCATCCACGCCGCCGTGACCCCACTTGGCGCCGGGGATGTCGCCCTTGGGCTTGATGTAGCTGTAGCCTGAGGTGTTGCCGACAAACTCGTCCCAGGTGCGCACGCTGACCAGGGCGCTATCGGGCTGCTTGAGCAGCGCCTTGGCCTGGTCCAGGCTGGTGTAGTACTCGGGATGGGCCGGAATGGCCACGCCAAACTCCTTCACCGGTTCAAACTTGTTGGCCAGGCCGGTTTCGGTGCGCAGGTGCTGCACGAACCAGGCATCCAGGCCGCCGTCCAGCAGGCGCACGTCTTCCACCCCGGCATACATCATCAGGTGAGCGGCACGGGCCGCCGCCATGGTGTTGCGACCATAGAGGATGACGGTGGTGTCGTGGCGGATGCCGTTCTCCAGCAGCAGCTGCTTGAGGGCTTCGTCAGAGACCTTGTTCCACAGCGGCTCCTCTTCCAGGCGGTTGGTGTCGATGTAACCGGCCCCCGGGATATGGCTCAGCAAGTAAGCCTTGGGCGAGCCCCAGTCCACCTCGAACAGCTTCCAGTCCCCCTTGGGGGCGGCCGCCACCGGCTTGCCAGCCTGCAGATCGGCGAGCCAGAGCGGGTAGACCAGCTGCTGCCAGCGGGCCAGGTGCTCGCGCGGCGCGCTCTGCCAGCCCTGCAGCTCGAACAGCTGCTTGATGCCCTGCTGGCGCAGCAGACGGGCCACCTCGGCCACTTCCCGCGGGGCGCCGTAGAGGGCGACCGGCAGATCGGCCTTCAGCCCCTTGCTCGCGAGCGCCTTGGGCCACTCTTCGTCACTGTATTTCCACTCGGCGGAAAGGTTCTCTGCGCCGGCCACGTGGCCCCCCTGCTTTTCGCCCGCCATGGGCCAGCCCTGGTAGAAGTAGCTGGGGCGGGTATCCAGGATCACGGCCTGCTTCGCCTTGGCATCGGCCAGGGAGAGAGGGGGCAGTTCGGCGGCCAGGGCGGGCCAGGCACACCAGAGCAGCAGGGCGGCCAGGCCGCTGCGCCACAGTCCAGTCATTCGTTTCATGATGTTGTCTCGATGCATAGTGAACAAAGTTAAAAAATGGAGCGGCCGAGGCGCTCGGCCAGCAGCTCCAGCGCCGCCGTGCCCGCCAGGGAGTTGCCCGCCTTGTTGAGTTCGGGGGACCAGACGCAGACCACCAGCTCGCCGGGGATCAGCGCCATGATGCCGCCCCCCACCCCGGACTTGCCCGGCATGCCGACCCGGTAGGCGAAGTCGCCCGCCTCGTCATAGAGGCCGCAGGTGGCGAGCAGGGCATTGACCTGCTTGGTGGTGCGGGCAGGCAACAGGGGCGAACTCTCGCCGAGCGGCACGCCGCGGTTGGCCAGATAGATGAATGCCCGGGCCAGATCGACGCAGCTCATGCGGATGGCGCAGGCATTGAAGTAGCTCTGCAACACCTTGTCCACCTCGTTCTCGAAGTTGCCATAGGCCTTCATCAGGTAGGCGATGGCGGCGTTGCGGGCGGCGTGCTGATATTCGGAGCGGGCCACCACCTGGTCCGCCATGATGGCGGGATTGCCGCACAGGCGACGCACCAGCTCCAGGGTCCGTTGGCGCGGGGCCGTGAGCCGGGTCTCCAGCAGGTCGCTCACCACCAGAGCGCCGGCATTGATGAAGGGGTTGCGGGGAATGCCGTGCTCGAACTCCAGCTGCACCAGTGAGTTGAACGGCTGGCCTGAGGGCTCCTTGCCCACCCGGGCCCAGATCTCCTCCTCCTGATAGAGGGTGAGTGCCAGGGTCAGGCTCAGGGCCTTGGAGATGCTCTGGATGGAGAAGGGTTCGCAGGCGTCACCGGCGGTGAACAGCTCCCCCTCCACGGTGCAGACGGCGATCCCGAGCCTGTCCGCCGGCACCTGCGCCAGCGCGGGAATGTAATCGGCCACCTTGCCCTGCCCGAGCAGCGGGCGCACCTCTTCCAGGATGCTGGCCAGTAATTCGGATGACAACACCATCGACGATTCCATGAGATGAGACGAGGTGAGGCGAGGCTCACCGACAAAAATCCCGCCGGCGGCGGGATTTTCTATCTGCCCGAGAGGCAGTCGGATATCAGGCCGGCTCACCGTACCAGAGATCGAACAGCTCGGTGACCACCACGGCCTCCATCCCCTTGCCTTCCAGCCAGGATTTGACGGCGGCGCGGTCCTCTTCGGTACACTTGCCCAGTTGCTGGGTGCAGATCATCCCTTCCCAGGCCAGGTGGCCTGAACCGGCGAAGGCCAGCTTACGGGGTTCAACAACCTCATCGATCATCGCATCGACTACCGCATCGATGGTCTCTTCGGCAGTGCCGACCGGGAAGTTGAAACTGATGTCGAAACCCATTTCCTGGAATTCATCGACGCGCAGTTTCTTGCGCAGACGGCGGCTACGATTGGCCATGATAGCTCCTCAAGTTAGTGGATACGGAGTTGACGTGCCAGCTCAGCTGACACGCTTGAAAATCAGATCCCAGACCCCGTGGCCCAGACGATGGCCACGTTGCTCGAATTTGGTCAGCGGGCGCCAGTCGGGACGGGGCACCCAGTTGCCGGTGGCGGAGGTGTTCTCGTACCCCTCGGCGGCGCTCATCACTTCCAGCATGTGCTCGGCGTAGTTTTCCCAGTCGGTGGCCATGTGGAAGACGCCACCGATGGCGAGCTTCTGGCGGATGTCCTGGGCGAAGGCCGGCTGTACGATGCGGCGCTTGTGGTGACGGCTCTTGTGCCAGGGGTCCGGGAAGAAGAGCTGCAGGCAGGAGAGTGAACCGTTCGGGATCATGTGCTCCAGCACCTCCACCGCATCGTGACAGATCACGCGCAGGTTGGTGACGCCCGCTTCCTGGGCGGTGCCGAGGCAGGCCCCCACGCCCGGGGAGTGCACCTCGATACCGATGAAGTTCTTCTCGGGGGCATTCCTGGCCATCTCCACCAGGGAGGCGCCCATGCCGAAGCCGATTTCCAGCACCACAGGGGCTTCGCGGCCAAACAGCGCCACCATGTCCAGGGGTTGTGGTGCAAAATCGATGCCCATGACCGGCCAGAGCTCTTCCAGGGCCTTCTCCTGCCCTTTGGTCAGGCGGCCTTCGCGACGGACGAAGCTGCGGATCTTGCGCATGAACTTGCCGTCTTCGTTAAATACATCTTGGGTCACAGGCATATTTGTCTCGTTATTTCATCAATCCGGGTAACAGAACCGGGGTCAATCCGGGTTTAGGCCGACCTGGGTGGTTCGTTATTTCATCAATCGGCAAAAACAGGGGAGCGAATTATCCCAAGATAGGCCCAAGGCGCAAGTGTTTCGCACAACAAATCCCCCCTGACTGACCAATTCCGCCACTGCGATTGACAAATGCCACCCCCCTCACAGAATCTGCCGGGCGTCAGGTGCATCCTGACGCGGAAAAATAAAACCATACACAACAAAGGATTGCAGTATGAAAAGAGCCCTTTTGACCCTCGTCATCTCGGCCCTGCTGGCCGGGTGCAACCCCTCGGACAATGACTCCCAGCCCCCCGCCCCCGGGACCCAGGCCTATGAATACCTGGTGCAGCTGAGCTCGAGTGCCGAAGGCATAGGTGCCAGACCCACGGGCACCGAGGCCGAAACCCGTGCCGCGGCCTGGATCCAGGACCATCTGACCGGCTGGGGCTACGAGGTGCAGAACCAGCCCTTCAGCTACACCCGAAGCGGCACCGAGAAGCACTCCCAGAACCTGGTCGCCGAGCTCAAGGGCCAGAGTGACAAGGTGATCCTCATCGGTGCCCACTATGACAGCACCGGCGAGAAGAAGGGCTCCGAAGGTGCCACCGACAACGGTGCCGGTGTCGCGGCCCTGCTGGCGGTCGCCGAGGCGCTCAAGGGAGAGACCCTGCCCTACACGGTACGCTTCGCCTTCTTCGGGGCGGAGGAGAACGGCCTCAACGGCTCCAAGGCCTATGCCGCCAGCCTCGACAGCGACGCCGTCGCCAAGCTGCTGGCCATGGTGAACTACGACACCATAGCCGGGGGCGACATCGTCTACGTCCACTCCGCCCACTCCGACGTGGCCGAGTACAACTGCGCCGAGCCGGGCCGCTACAGCTTCGATCCCAAGGTGCGCGACCGCCTGCTGGCCATCTCCAAGCAGAGCGCCACCCCGTTCGCCATTCACCCCAGCTACGACGGCTACCCGGAAGGGGAGACCGGCAGCTGGTCGGATCATGCGCCTTTTGCCTGCCTGGGGGTGCCCATCGCCTACGTGGAGGCCACCAACTTCACCATCAACGGGGAGGATGGCTATGACGGCTACTCCCAGAGCACCAACCCGGCGCTGTGGGACTGCTACGACGAGGCCGGCAAGAGCGCCTGCGATCGGGACAGCGAGACCCAGTGGGGCAAGATCTGGCACACGGAGCACGACCGCCTCGACAAGATGGCGGAGCTGTTCCCGGGCCGGGTCCAGCAGCAGCTCGGTGCCAACACGGATCTGATGATCAGCTTCTTGAAAGCTCCCGGGCTCTGAGTACCAAGCCGATGAACTGCCTCTTCAAGCTGAAAGAGCCCGGGCTCTGAGCTCAGGGCAGATGAACACCTGGCAGGGGTTTTGGCGCCCCCGGCCAGGGTAGAGACGATAAAATTCGGGCAGGTGCCAAACCTGCCCTTTTTTATGGATTTTTGTGACAGCCATTGCCTCATTTCTGAAATCTGATACAAACGGATAACCTGGCGGTTGAATGGAGCGACCGCCACCTAGTCAGAGAGAACCCTATGCAGCCGTTTTTTGCCCAGCGCTTCGAGAAGGTCGAGCCTTCCTTTATCCGTGAAATCCTGAAAGTCGCCGCCAATCCGGAGATCATCTCCTTCGCCGGCGGCCTGCCCAATCCCCACCTGTTCCCGGTCAAGGCCATCGAGCAAGCCTGCCAGGACGTGCTGCGCGAGCAGGGCGCCGCGGCGCTGCAATACGCCACCACCGAAGGGTTCGCCCCGCTGCGCCAGTACATCGCCGATCGCTACCAGAGCCGCCACGGCATGGAGGTCAACCCGGACAATATCCTGATCACCAGCGGCTCCCAGCAGGCGCTGGATCTGCTGGGCAAGGTACTGGTGGACGAGGGGCAGGATCTCATCATCGAAGAGCCGGGCTACCTGGGGGCCATCCAGGCGTTCTCCGTCTATCAACCGAATTTCAAGCCCATCACGCTCGGGGAAGAGGGACTGGATCTGGCCGCGCTGGATGCGCTGCTGGAGCAGGGTTCCAGCGCCAGGCTGCTGTACGGCGTGCCCAACTTCCAGAACCCGAGCGGGGTCTCCTATAGCCGTGCCAACCGCGAGGCTCTGGCCGAGCGGCTGGTGCGCCACGATCTGCTGATGGTGGAGGACGACCCTTACGGCGAGCTGCGCTTCGAGGGGGAACACCTGCCCCCCATCGCCAAGCTGGCGCCGAACAATACCGTACTGCTCGGCTCCTTCTCCAAGACTGTGGTGCCCGCCTTCCGTCTGGGCTGGATGCTGGTGCCGGACTGGCTGCGCAAGAAGGTCACCATCGCCAAGCAGGCCACGGATCTGCACAGCAACGCCTTCAGCCAGCAGGTGCTGCACCGCTTCCTGACCGATCACTCCCTCGACGCTCATCTGGAGAAGATCAAGGAGGTCTATGGCCGCCAGCGGGCCGCCATGGAGGCCGCCCTGAGCCGTCACTGCCCGCCCGGCGTCAGCTACACCCGCCCCGAGGGGGGCATGTTCCTCTGGCTGACCCTGCCAAAAAGCGTCAGCGCCATGGCCCTGTTCGACGAGGCGATCAAGGAGAAGGTCGCCTTCGTGCCCGGCGCCCCCTTCTATGTGCGCCCCGAGATCCAGAACACCCTGCGCCTGAGCTTCTCCTGTGTGGATGAGGCCACCACGGAAGAGGGCATCAAGCGCCTCTGCCGCGCCCTCTCCCGCATGCTCTGAGCCTCTGGGGATGAAAAAAAACCAGCGACCCGGGTCGCTGGTTTTTTTATGCCTCGCTCTCAGCCCTTGTCAGCGGGCGAGCAAGCCATTGGCGCCGAGCACCTTGGCGCTGCCCCTCAGGCTGACGGGGGCTGCTGGGTGGGCAGCAGGCTGGCAAAGGCCGTCATCGGCATGGGCCTGCCATAGAAGTAGCCCTGCTGGAAATCCACCTGGCGCTCCCTCAGGTAATCGGCCTGCACCTGGTTCTCCACCCCTTCCGCCACCAGCAGCAGACCGAGCCGGGTCGCCAGATCGATGACGTTCTCGACGATGTGGCTGGAGAGCGCATCCGAGCCAATCATGCCGACGAAGCTCTTGTCGATCTTGAGGAAGTCCACCTGGAAGGCCTGCAGATAGGTCAGGCTGGAGTGGCCCGTACCGAAGTCGTCGATGGCGATGAAGACGCCGAGCTGATGCAGTTCGGCAAACAGCCGGTCTGTCGTCTCGTCCGCTACGATGAGCTCCCGCTCGGTCAACTCCAGCACCAGCTTGATGGGGTTGTTGCGGAAGGCGTCGATAAAGTCCCGGCAATCGTCCAGCAGGCTCAGATCCTTGCAGTGGCTGGCGCTGATGTTGAAACCGAAGTGGAATCCCCTGGGCAACTGATCCGCCAGGGGGGCAAAGGTCTCCCGCACCTGGGCCATCAGCAGCCGGGTCATGGGGACGATGAGGCCGCTGTCTTCCGCCAGCGGAATGAAGCGATCCGGCGAGATCATCCCCTGACGGGGATGCTGCCAGCGCATCAACACCTCGCAGCCACTCCAGTGTGCATCCTTCCCCGTCACCACGGGTTGCAGATAGGGGATGAACTCCTGCTGATCCAGCGCCCGCTTCAGCTCCTGGGTCGGGGAGGTCGAGCGTCCCATCAGCCAGAAGATCCCCACCCCGAACAGCACGCTCAGCAGGGGGTAGACTATGATGCCGACCTTGGAGTAGTCCCAGATGTGGGCCCTGTATTCATCGACAGATACCCTGGTCACCACCTTGAACGGATACTTGCTGGAGGCCTCCTCCAGGTAGCCCAGACTGTCCGACGGGATGAGTCGGTCGGTGAGCTGGCTGTCTCGCAGCAGCATCTCCTGGCCGACCACCAGCCCGAGGGGGGAGTTGCGGCTCAGCATGTCCAGAATGTTGAGCAGGTAGTAGCCATCTATCCCCACCAGCACACTGAACCTGCCCATCTCCTCCCGGTAGACGATGAGGGGGCGATTCGGAGTGACGGGGTTGCCCTTCATGAGATCCAGCTTGCCACCCACGTAGTCGCCCAGCTGGACCTCCCCGCTGACCGGGCCATAGAGGGAGGTGCAGTAGATGGTCGAGCCCTCTGCCAGGTTGACGCTGCGCACATCCGGCACCGTCGCCACCTGATCCCGCAGCCCCTGAACCACCTCGAGGCAGGGCTTGTTCAGACTGCCGGCAAGGGCCGATGCCGCCAGCTGGGCGTTGTCCAGGGTGCGGTCGAACATCAGCCTGGCATGTTGCAGCCGCTCCACCGCATCCTGCTGCACTCCGGCGGCGGTCTGCCAGGTGATGACGGCAAGCCCCAGCACCATGGGCAGCAGACCCGCCAGCAGGGCACAGGCCAGCCGGACATAGAATTGACGCACCCTTAAACGACGAAATGGCATAACCGTCCTCATGGTCACGGCGAAAAAGCAGGCGAGTTTACCCGCTGCCGCCCGCTTGGCAAGCAATGATGAGGCGCTCGGGTGAAATCCGGATGGCACCCGCTCTGGGAGGCAAGCCCCCCTCCCCATCCAGCGCACATGCCTTGGGCCAGCGCCAGCACCCTGGCGCGAGGCGCGCGAGGCGGCGCCATCATGAATTTATAATGCTCATAAAAACAGGAGCTTGTCCATCCAGTGCCCAGCCTCTAGAGTAGAGCCAACAGCCATCAGGGAGGCAGCACATGAAGATACTGATCACGGGGGGAACGGGCTTTATCGGCCGCCGCCTGGTGGCACACCTCAAGGTGGCGCACGAGGTGGTGGTGCTGACCCGCCAGGGCAGCCGGGCCTATGAGCTGCTCGGTCACGACGTCACTCTGCTGGACAACCTGGACCGGCTGGATCACCTCAACGACGTGGACATCGTCATCAACCTGGCCGGGGAGCCCATCGCCAGTGGCCGCTGGAGCGAGTCCCGCAAGCAGTTGCTGTGCAACAGCCGCTGGCTGCTGACCGAGCAACTGGTGGATCTCGTCAAGCTCTCCAGCACGCCCCCCAGATTGCTGCTGAGCGCCTCCGCCATCGGCTGGTATGGCCGCCAGGGGGATGAGCCCCTGGACGAGCGCTGCCACCATCCCCACGACGAGTTCACCCACCGCCTCTGCCAGCGGTGGGAGCAGCTGGCCCTGCAGGCCCGCAGCCCCCAGATCCGGGTCTGCATAGTGCGCATCGGCCTGGTGCTCGGCACCGATGGGGGCGCCCTGCCCAGGATGCTGCCCCCCTATCGGCTGGGGCTCGGCGGCCCCATGGGCCCGGGCACCCAGATGATGAGCTGGATCCACGTGCAGGATCTGGTGCGGGCCATGCTGTTTCTCCTCGAGCACGACGAGTGCGAGGGGATCTTCAATGGCACGGCCCCGCAGCCGGTCAGCAATCGCCAGTTCAGCCAGACCCTGGCCAGCACGCTGCATCGCCCGCACCTCTTCTTCGTGCCAGCCCGGGTGCTTCGGCTGCTGATGGGCGAGGCGGCGGATCTGCTGCTCACCGGCCAGCAGATCCTGCCCGCACGCCTGCAGGAGGCGGGGTTCCACTTCACCTATCCGGCCCTCCCCGAGGCCCTTGGCAACCTGCTGCAGCCCCCGCGCTGACACCACCATGAAAAATCCCGACCTGGGTCGGGATTGTTACTATCGGTGCCTCGCCAGCGGCCGTCAGAGCAGCCCCTGCCCCAGGCCTCTCAGGCGGTCGCTCAGGGTGCCTGCCAGCAGCTGACGGCGCATGCCCTGACCGGCCAGGGTCACCAGCAGGGCCCCCAGCAAGGGCAGGCCGGCCCAGATGGCCCAGTGGAACTGCCACTGGCCATCGAACCACCACCACTGCAGGCCAAAGGAGCAGAGCTCCACCACCATGGCGGCGCACAGCCCCGCCAGGGCGCCGCTCGCCACCAGCTCCCAGCGCAGCATCTTCTCGAGCAGTTTGCTGCCCGCCCCCAGGGTGCGCATCAAGAGCAGCTCCCGGCGCCGATGGGCCATGCTGGCCTGGGTCTGGGTCAGCAGCACCAGCAGGGCGGCCACCGTCACCAGCCCCAGCATCAGCCCCAGCGCCCGGCTCACCTGATCCGAGACCAGGGTCAGCCGCCCTATCAGATCCTCCACGTCGATGAGGCTCACCGTGGGGTGACGACGGATGAGCTCCACCTCGGCGCTGCGTCCCTCAGGCGGCAGACGATAGCTGCCAAGCCAGGTCTGGGAGAAGGGGGCCAGCACGTCCGGCGAGAAGATCATGTAGAAGTTCGGCCGCATGTTGTCCCACTTGATGGACCTCAGGCTGGTCACCCTGGCCTCGAAGCTGCGCCCCTCTATGGTGAAGCTGAGGGCGTCCCCCAGGGCGATGCCGAGCTGGCCCGCCAGCACCTCGTCGACGGAGACCTCCCCCTTGCCGCCGAGCCACTGGCCCGAGGTGACCTGGTTGTCGGGGGGCAGGGTCGCCGTGGTGGTGAAGTTGAGCTCGCGGTTCACCCCCTCCCGGGCCGCATCCTCACCCACCGCCTGACCGGCGATCCGGGTCAGACGCCCGCGCACCATGGGGTAGAAGTCCGAGGTGATGGCGCCGGCCTTGTGCAGATCCGCCAGTATGCCGTCGCGCTCCCCGTCGGCCACATTGACCAGGAAGCGGTTGGGGGCATCCGCGGGCAGACGGGCGGAAAAATCATCCAGCAGATCGACCCGCGCCGCCCACAAGAGCCCGAACAACATGAGCGCCAGGGCAAAGCCCGCCAGCTGGAACAGGCCGCTGCCGCGCTCGCGGGAGAGGTGACTGATGGCCAGACGCAGGGCATGGGGCCCCTTGAGCCGACCACCGAGTCGCAGCAGCCCGGAGGCCAGCAGCGCCAGCAGCACCATCAGCAGCCCCATGCCCCCGATGAGACCGAGCGCCAGCCTGACATCGGCGGTAAAGCCCCAGACCAGGGCGAACAGACCGAGCAGGCCCACGGGCACCGTCAGCCAGGGGGGAATGCCCGCCTCCAGCTCCCGGCGCAGCACCCGCAGAGGCGGCACCTTGAGCAGGCGCAGGAAGGGGATGAAGGCCAGCAGCAGGGTGATGAAGAAGGCGACCGCCAGACCCAGGGCAAAGGGGCGCCAGGAGGGCGGCGGCAGATCAGCTGGCAGCAGATCCCCCAGCAGTTGCAGCGTCAGCCACTGCATGGCGCTCCCCGCCACCAGGCCGATCAGGGCACCTATCAGGGTCAGGGAGGCGAGGAGCGTCCCCATCAGTTGCCAGAGGGTACGCCGCGACGCCCCCAGCGTCTTGAGCAGCGCCACCATGTTGGTCTGGCGCTCGGCGAAGTGGCGCACCGCTATGCCCATGGCCAGGGCCCCCAGCAGCACGCCGGCCAGGGACGCCAGGCGGAAGAAGCGCTCGGCATTGGCCAGGGACTTGCCGACCTGGGAACCTTGATCGTCGGGCTTGATCAGCTTCTGCCCTGCCGTCAGCTTGGGCTTGAGCCAGCGCTCATAGCGGGCGACCCCCTCCCGGGATCCCTTGATGAGATAGCGCCACTGCTGGCGGCTGCCCGGCAAGAGGGCGCCGGTTGCCTCGATATCGGCGCTGTGGATCAGCGCCCTTGGCGCCATCTGGAAGGGGCTGAAGCCCTGATCCGGCTCCTGACCCAGCTCCCCCGCCACCGTCAATCTGGTGTTGCCGACCTCCAGCTCGTCCCCGAGTTTGGCACCGAGCAACTGCATCACCCGGGCGGAGAGCCAGATCTCGCCGGGCGCAGGGGCACGCTGGGGCATCAGCTCCAGCTTGCCATAGAAGGGGAAATCGCTCGGCACGGCACGAATGGACGCCAGCTGCAGGCCGTCGCCATGAAACAACATGCTGTTGAAGCTGACCGTGGTCTGGACGAGGAGCCCCTCCTGCTTCGCCTGGGCGAGCCAGGCCTCGGGCGCCGGGGTGGCGGAGCGCAGCACCCGATCCGCCCCGATGAAGTCGCGGCCCGAGGCCTTGAGCCCCGCATCCAGCCGATCCGCCACCAGGGCCACGCTCAGCACGCAGGCCACGCTCAGGGCCAGCGCCAGCACGAACCAGCGCAGTTCCC
The DNA here is from genome assembly GCF_023093515.1 of Aeromonas genomosp. paramedia. NCBI lineage: Bacteria > Pseudomonadati > Pseudomonadota > Gammaproteobacteria > Aeromonadales > Aeromonadaceae > Aeromonas > Aeromonas genomosp. paramedia. Next base: position 51,592 of record NZ_JAAROG010000002.1, on the reverse strand, counting down.
CGCTGAATCCTTCCCGGCGCAGCAGCTTGAAACCCAGTCTCCATTGACTCATGACTTGCTCCCCATGCCCGGCGCCAGCACAAGCCAGAACCACAGCTCCCCGCTGAACCCTTCCCGGCGCAGCAGTTTGAAACCCAGTCTCCATTGATTCATGACAGCTCCCTGACACGGGGAGCCAAGGTGGCTTCAGATGCTGGCGCATCCGCCTCCAGCCGTCCCGCCGCCATCACCAGCTGCCGCTGGCAGCGCTGGGCCAGCTCATGATCGTGGGTCACCACCACTAGTGTGGTGTTGTGCTCGCGGTTGAGACGAAACAGCAGCTCGATCACCGTCTCCCCCGTCTTGCTGTCGAGGTTGCCGGTCGGCTCGTCCGCCAGCAGCAGGCTGGGCCGAGTCATAAAGGCCCGGGCGATGGCGACCCGCTGCTGTTCCCCCCCGGACAGGCGCGGCGGCAGGTGGTGCAGCCGCTCGGCCAGCCCGACCTGGGTGAGCAGCTCGCGGGCCCTGGGCTCACAGTCGGTCTCGCCGCGCAGCTCGGCCGGCAGCATGACGTTCTCCAGGGCGCTCAGGGTGGGCAGCAGCAGGAAGGACTGGAACACGAACCCCACCTGCTCGGCACGCAATCTGGCCCGCCCCTCCTCGTCCAGCCGGGTCAGGGACTGGCCCAGGATCTCTATCTCGCCGCTGCTCGGCAGGTCGAGCCCGGCCAGCAGGCCGAGCAGGGTGGACTTGCCGGAACCGGAGGCGCCGACCAGGGCCAGCGTCTCGCCGGTATTGACTTGCAGATCGATCCCTTCAAGGATGGTGAGACTTTCCTGGCCGAGGCGAACGGTTTTGCCGAGCCCCCTGACGGTGATAATGGGCGTTGAACTCATGATGCGTTTCCTGTTTGCCTTAACCTGTAATGACAATAGATCCTGGGAGTTGAATGCATGACCCGTGTCTTGTTCGTCTTGAGTTGCCTGTGTTGCTGGATCTCATCGGTCCAGGCGCAAACCCTGCTGGTACTGGGGGACAGCCTGAGTGCCGGCTACCAGATGCAGGCCGAACAGAGCTGGCCTGCCCTGCTCAACGAGAAGTGGCAGCAGCAGGGTGGCGAGCACAGGCTCATCAACGCCAGCATCAGCGGTGAAACCACCCAGGGAGGGCTGGCCCGCCTGCCCGCCCTGCTCGAGGAGCACAAGCCTGACTGGGTACTGATCGAGCTGGGGGCCAACGATGGCCTGCGCGGCTTCGCCCCCGCCATCACCCGGGCCAACCTCACCAAGATGGTGGAGCTGGCCAAGGCCAGCCAGGCGAAGACGGTGCTGACCCAGATCCAGCTGCCCCGCAACTATGGCGCCCGCTACCTGCAGCAGTTCGAGCAGATCTTCCCGGAGCTGGCGCAGGCCAATGACCTGCCGCTGATGCCCTTCTTTATCGATGATATTGTGCTGCGCCCTGAACTCATGATGAACGATGGGCTCCACCCCACGGCAGCGGCGCAGCCCCAGATCCGCGACCGGGTCGCCCGCTTTATCGAGCCCCTGCTGACCCAGTGACCCCAGGGGGACGGCATTGGCCCCCTGCCCGCCAAAACAGAACACCCGCCAAGGCGGGTGTTCTGTTATCGGGCTGGCTTGAGGCGATAAGCCCTTGAGTCGGGTTCAAGCCCCCAGGATCTGGCGCATCCGCTCCTGGGTGACCCCGACCAGCAGATCAGGCTGGAACTTGGAGATGAAGCGGTCACATCCCACCTTCTTGACCATGGCCTCGTTGAAGTTGCCGCTCAGTGAGGTATTGAGGGTGATGAAGAGATCGGCCATGCGCGGATCGCTGCGCACCTCGTGGGTCAGGCGATAGCCATCCATCTCCGGCATCTCGGCGTCCGTTATCATCAGCATGATCTCGTCGGTCACCTTCTTGCCCGCATCGCACCACCCCTTGAGCAGCTTGAGCGCCTGCAGCCCATCCTGGCACTCGATCACCTCGAGGCCGAGCTGGGCGAGGGTCTCGCGCACCTGATTGCGTGCCGTGCTGGAGTCATCGACGATGAGCACCCGGCGCCCCTGCATCTGGGGCAGGATCTCCTTGTCCAGCACTTCCGCCGAGATGCGGATGTCATAGGTGATGATCTCCGCCAGCACCTTCTCCACGTCGATGATTTCGACAATCTGGTCGACCCCGCCCTCCGGGATGCGGGTGATGGCGGTGAGGTAGTTGGCGCGCCCCGCCGAACGGGGAGGCGGCAATATGTCCTTCCAGGTCATGTTGACGATGTGGGCTACCTGCCCCACCAAGAACCCCTGAATGGTACGGTTGTATTCGGTGATGATGAGGTTGGATTCGTTGTCGACCGCCATGGGGCGCATGCCGATGGCACCGCGCAGGTTGATGACGGGAATGGAGACGCCGCGGATGTTCGCCACCCCGCTGATGTTGTGATGGGAGCCCGGCATCTTGTTGAGATGGGGCAGCTTCACCACCTCCCGCACCTTGAAGACGTTGATCGCAAACAGCTGCTGGGATCCCAACCGGAACATCAGCAACTCCAGGCGATTCTCCCCCACCAGCTGGGTACGTTGATCCACCGAATCCAATATGCTCGCCATATAAAGCCCTTACGTCCGTTTTCCGAGTGCCGCCCCGCCAGAGGGGCGCCAGCATGCCAACCAGACCCGCATTCCCCCGGCAGGAGCAACGCAAGTCTCTATAGAAATAATGAAAAGGGTCGAGAAAAGATAGGATCTTGACCGCGGGGCGTGATCCTCACCCCATAGCCCCATGCCAGCAGCCCTCATCTCCATCGGCCCGACAAAGAGAGTTATCGACCAGCAGGGAAGAATGCTGAACCCGGGATTGGCCTGATGGCCGAGAAAGGGCACGTCTGGTTTTGCGCCCATAAAAAAACCGGCCGCGAGGCGGCCGGTCAAAAAATACAGTAGGCAGTCAGGGAACGACTTAGAAGTTGTACTGCAGTGCTACAGCAACGATATCGTCAGTAGACTTGTTCAGGCTGTTCTTGCCGGTAGAACCAACTTCGTCCAGCATGTTGATTTTGTAGTCAACATAGGCGTTGAAGTTGTCGGTGAAGTTGTACCAGGCACCGATAGATACGTACTCGGTGGCGGTGTCATCGATACCGTGGGCGCTGTCTTTAACATCGGTGCGCAGGTAGGCCAGGGACGGCTTGAACTTCGGCGTGATGTTGTACTGTACGACGGCTTCGTAGCCATCCATCTTCTCGGCATAACCGCGCATGGAGCCGGTGTCGACGAAGAGGTGATCTTCACCGTGGGAGTAGGTAGCCGCCATGTAGAGGTTACCGGCAGAGTATTTGGCACCGAAACCGAACAGCTTGGCATCGTTATCGCCACCGAAGCTCACGTTCTCGGCTTGCTCGTCGGTCTTGCCAGCCTGGTTATAGGCAGTACCCAGGCTCAGACCCATGTCGAAGTCATAGTTGGCAGACAGGGCGTAACCTTCGGAAGAGCCTTTCGGGTTCCAGGTACCGTTGACGCCGCTACGATCGCTACGGCTTTGGTTTTGCGGGTCGTTGTTGCCGGTGAACTGGGCGCCCAGAGTCAGGCCTTGCCAGTTGTACATGTACTGGGCCAGCGCATTGGTACGGCCGGTACCGAACACGTCAGTGTCCTTGCCCAGGCCGTCACCACCCCACTCAGGCAGTACGTCGGTGTAGTTGTTTACCGCTTTGGTGAACAGACCGTCCTGACGACCATAGCTGAAGGCACCGAAACGATCGTTCTTGATGCCGGCGTAGCCATAACGCAGCTCGTCATTGTCAGAACCGGAGACAGGCAGGTTGTACTCGGCGAAACCGAATGCGGTGGTTTCTTCGTCGATCTTGGTCTCACCTGCGACGTGCAGACGCAGGTAGCTGGCGTCGCCTTCGCTGGCGTTGTCATCGGTACCGTAGTACATGCCGTTGACGCGGCCACCGATATCAAGCTTGGTACCATTCTGATCGTAAACAGTTGCAGCTTGTGCACCACCGGCCAGCAGCAGGCTGGAGATGGCCATCGTCAATGCTGTCTTTTTCATTGTTCATTCCTCTGGTGTAAACACTATCAATCAGACCTGTACTCGGTCGTTAGGATCGGGTTTATGTTCCGATGACCTAGGGTAGATCTGCGAACCTTGATAGGAACTGAAGAGGGGGCTGATTAATTAGAAATACTCGATTTAACCCATTCATTGCGACACCAAATGTCGCAAATTTATCAATATGTAGAATTTTAAACCAATAAATAGAATAAACCAGAGTTATACGGCAGTTGTTATTGGTAAGTGCAGAGGGTTATATCGAGAAAGAGTCAATGAAAACCCGGCAAAACGGGATCCAGTCGCTCCCAGGAACGCCTCAGACAGGTTGCCAGTCCCGCATGACGCGCAGCAGGTCTTTCCAGCTGACGATGCCGACCAGGGCGCCGTTTTCCAGTACCGGCAGGCAGGAGACATGCTGCTCCAGCATGATGGCCGCGGCTTCCGGCAAGGACGAGTCGGGAGAGATGGTGATGGGTTGGCGACTCATGATCTGATGGGCCCGCCGGTTGAGGGTCTCGGTGTCGCGGTTCATCTCGGCATCCGTGTCGAGATAGGGGCTGAGGGCGCGCAGCAGATCCCGGTCCGAGATGACTCCCACCAGCACGTCATCTTCCAGCACCAGCAGGTGGCGAAAGTGGGCCTGCTCGAAGATCGCCTTGATGACACCCAGCCTGTCATCCATGGAAACGGTCGCAACCCGGGTCGTCATGATCTCTTTAATCAACATGGAAGCCTCCAGCCCCCTGACAGATGTCTCTGTTATGGCACGTTTTTCTTGCCGCAGCCAGCCATGCCCGCCTGCCTCAAGTGCAAATCCGAGTCATTTCACGTAAGATCCGCGCCAGTTTCTCCCCTTCATTGAGCCAAGCAGATCCATCCATGATAGTTGCCAGTCAAATCGAACTGATCCGCGGCGGCCGCACGCTGCTGGACAACGCGTCCGCCACCATTCACCCCGGCCACAAGGTGGGCCTGGTGGGCAAGAACGGCTGTGGCAAGTCCACCTTCTTTGCGCTGGTGCGGGGCGAGCTGGCCATCGACAACGGCAGCTTCAGCCTGCCTGCCGGCTGGCAGATTGCCGGCGTGGCCCAGGAGACCCCGGCGCTGGACTGCTCCGCGCTGGAGTACGTGGTCGATGGCGACAAGGAGTTCCGCGCCCTCGAAGCCCAGCTGGCCCAGGCCGAGGCGGATGACAATGGCCTCCTGGTCGCCGAGCTGCACGGCAGGCTCGACACCATAGGCGCCTACAGCATCCGCGCCCGCGCCGCCGAGCTGCTGCACGGGCTGGGCTTTGGTGGCGATCAGCTCGACTCGCCGGTAAGGAGCTTCTCCGGTGGCTGGCGCATGCGCCTGAACCTGGCCCAGGCCCTGCTGTGCCGCTCCGATCTGCTGCTGCTGGATGAACCGACCAACCACCTGGATCTCGACGCCGTCATCTGGCTGGAGAAGTGGCTCAAGGGCTATCAGGGCACGCTGGTGCTGATTTCGCACGACCGCGACTTCCTCGATTCGGTCATCAACCGCATCATCCACATCGAGAACGGCAAGCTCAACGAATACACCGGCGGCTACTCCGACTTCGAGCTGCAGCGCGCCGAGCAGCTGGCCCAGCAGCAATCCATGTACGAGAAGCAGCAGCGGGAGATGTCCCACATGCAGGCCTATGTGGACCGCTTCCGCTACAAGGCCTCCAAGGCCCGTCAGGCCCAGAGCCGGTTGAAAGCCATGGAGCGGATGGAGAAGATCCTGCCCGCCCACGCCGACTCCGAGTTCAGCTTCGAGTTTCGCGAGCCCTCGGCCCTGCCGACCCCCCTCATCGCCATGGAGAACCTGTGTGCCGGTTACGGTGACAAGGTGATCCTGGAGAAGATAAAGATGAACCTGGTGCCGGGCTCGCGCATCGGCCTGCTGGGGCGCAACGGCGCCGGCAAGTCCACCTTCATCAAGATGTTGTCGGGCTCCAATGCGCCGCTCTCGGGCAAGCTTGAAGTGAGCGCCGGGGTCAGCATCGGCTACTTCGCCCAGCATCAGCTCGAGACCCTGCGTCTGGACGATACCCCCCTCGATCACCTGGCTCGCCTCGCCCCGGACAAGTCCGAGCAGGAGCTGCGCAACTACCTCGGCAGCTTCGGCTTCCACGGCGACAAGGCGCTGGACAAGGTGGCCCCCTTCTCCGGTGGCGAGAAGGCGCGGCTGGTGCTGGCCCTCATCACCTGGCAAAAGCCGAACCTGCTGCTGCTGGATGAACCGACCAACCACCTGGATCTGGAGATGCGCCACGCCCTGACCATGGCGCTGCAAGGCTTCGAAGGCGCCATGGTGGTGGTCTCTCACGACCGTCACCTGCTGCGCACCACCACGGATGACTTCTATCTGGTCCACGGTGGCCGGGTCGAACCGTTCGACGGCGATCTGGACGACTACCACAAGTGGCTCGGCGAGCAGGAGAAAGAGGCCAACGCCAAGCCGGTGGACGGCCCCATCTCCGCCAACTCGGCGGTGGCACGCAAGGATCAGAAACGGCTCGAGGCCCAGTTCCGGCAAGCGACCCGGCCCCTGCGCCAGAAGCTGGAGAAACTCGAGGCCAGCATGGAGAAGCTGCAGGGCAAGCTTGGCGACATCGAGAGCCAGCTGGCCGATCCCGCCATCTACGAAGAGAGCGCCAAGGGCAAGCTCTCCGAGCTGCTCAAGTCCCAGGGCCCCCTCAAGGAGCAGCTGGAAGAGGTGGAGCTGGAGTGGATGAGCCTCAGTGAGGAGCTGGAAACCATGGAGCAGGCCTTCTTTGCGTGACGAACAGCTGATGGCAAGCGAGCGGGTCGCCGTGCACGAGCTGCCGACGCCGCTCGGCTTCTGGCACTGGAGCGGCAAGGTCTATGGCCAGCGCAGCCAGGACTGGCTCGAGGTGCAGAGCCAGGGGGGCAACGTCAATCTGGCGCTCCTGCTGCATCATCTGGACTTGCTCGGTATCCCGGTCGACCTCACCGATCTGCAACCGGCCCTGGTCCAGACCGAGGCCGTGCTGCTCCCCTGGCGCACCCTGCGCCAGCAAGCCAAATCACGGCTGGCCGAGGAGGAGTATCAGGCCATGCTGGCCCACGAGCTGGAGCTGGAGCGGCTGCAACAGGGGGTCTTGCTGCAGACCCTGCGCGGCCTCTCCCTGTTTCGTGGCAAGAGCCACAACCTGTTGAACTATCTATCGTTACTGGGTGCCCAGCAGGGCCCCCTCAGAGACCTAATATGCTGAGCTATCGCCACGCCTTTCACGCCGGCAACCATGCCGACGTGCTGAAACACGCCGTCCAGGCCCTGATCATCGAGTCCCTCAAGAAGAAGGAGAAGCCCTTCATCGTGCTGGACACCCATGCCGGTGGCGGTCTCTACGACCTGCGCGGCGACTGGTCCCAGAAGAAGGCTGAGTACGCCGACGGCATCGGCCGCCTGTGGGACGAGCGGGCCCAATGGTCCGCCATGGCCCCCTATCTTGGCGTCATCGAAGAGATGAATAGCGATGGTCAGCTGCACTACTACCCGGGCTCGCCGGAGCTGTCGCGCCGCCTTATCCGCGAGCAGGACAAGCTGGCGCTGATGGAGCTGCACAACAACGAGGTGGAGGATCTTCGCGCCAACATGGGCTATGACCCCCGCGTCGCCGTCCACCATCGCGACGGTTTCGAGGGGCTGGTCGCCCTGCTGCCGCCGACGCCGCGCCGGGGCCTGGTGCTCATCGACCCTCCCTATGAGCTGAAAGAAGACTACTTCGCCGTGGTCGATACCCTTAAAAAAGCGCAGAAGCGCTGGGCCACCGGCATCTACGCCCTCTGGTATCCCATCCTCGGGCAGGAGGCGGACAAGTCCCGCGACATGCTCAAGGCGATCAAGCGGGAAAACTTCGGCAATGTCCTGGTGGCGGAGCTCGAAGTGGCCGGCCAGACCGCCGATTGGGGCATGAACGGCTCCGGCATGCTGATCGTCAGCCCCCCCTGGATGCTGGACGAGCAGATCGAAGCCTTCCTCAAACCCCTGTGCGCCAAGCTGGCCCAGGGCGCCGGCGCCCAGTACAGGGTGGAGTGGCTCAACAAGGCAGCCGACTGAGTCCTCACCAGCCACAAACATGACAAAGCCCCGAAAGGGGCTTTTCTCTGTCTGCCGTTGCCGGAATGACGCCGCTCGCCTCAGGCCCTCACGGGCATATCTCGCCAGAGCGCCAGAATGAGCAGCGCCAGCAGGGCGAAGGGCGGCATCAGGCAGAGCAGTACGCACAGGACGGTGACAAGCACGGGGTGGCGGCTCTTGCGCCGGGCCAGTCGCCAGGCCACGACGCCGACAAGGATCATCAGCAGCAGGATGAACAGCACATAGATGTTGGCATTGATGGTCATGAAAGCTCCTTTTTCATGGCAAAAGGCACACTCTAGCGCCGCCATGGCCCCAGGCAACTCCCAATCTGGTGGCTTCTCCTCGGTCGATAGGCTTTTTCTATTTAGCTGATATATGAGAATGATTTTCATTTGATGTGATTCTGGGTGATACTGCCTTCATCGCCAGAGGAGATACCATCATGAAAAAGACCATCAGCTTCGCCATCCTGCACTTCAGTGTCGCCTTCACCGTGGCTTATTTGCTGACCGGCGAACTGCTCACCGCCAGCCTGATCGCCCTGATCGAGCCCGCCGTCAACACTGTCGCCTTCTACTTCCACGACCTTGGCTGGCACAAGCTCAAGCCCGACCACAGCCTGCAGGCCAAGACCAGCAGTTTCGCCCTGGTGCACTTCTCGGTGGCCTTCGGCGTCGCCTACCTGCTGAGCGGCGAGCTGCTCACCGGCGGCGTGATGGCACTGATCGAACCTGCCATCAACACAGTCGTCTTCTTCTTCCACGAGCGGCTGTGGCGCAGCCGCCAGACATTGGCGCTGGCGTAAGGGAGGGCGACCAGCCCTTCCCCTTCACGAGCTGCCATAACAGCCGCCAACCCCTGGTGCTGGCCTAAAAGACAACCGGCCCCATGAGCCCAATGAGGGGGCATAGCCCCCTCTTGCAGACCCGGGGCACCGACGCATCCCTTGCCATAGCAGCTCATTCTTTGATCCCGCCCGAAAATCCATCACCCTGCCCTTCCCCTCATCGCTCCCCCCGCTAACATATCCGAATGGCAATATATGCCTCGTTGGAGTCACCCATGAGCCACGCCAGACACGTCCCTTTGGTCAATCGCAGCAATCTGGAAGCTGAAATCCAGTGCGGTAGCCATACCGGCGCTTACCATGGCCAAAGTCACACTGATTTTCTACACAGTCAAAATGGTTGTGTAAAAAGAAGAGGGAAAACGAATATCATCCGCTTCAGAGGCAGGAAAGTAATCCATTTATTTAAATGTTATTTAAAGTGGGTTAGATAGAGGGCTGTATTCATGTGTTAGTACCCCTTCCATCTAATCACTGTTACATTTTATGGAGGTTGATATGAGTAAGAATTCTCAACACGTAGTACGAAGTAGTGATGGCGGCTGGGCGGTAAAAAAAGGTGGTAGCTCAAAAGCAACTAAGCTCTTTGACACTCAGCAAGAGGCTATCGATTACGGCAGACAAGTAGCAAAAAATCAAAATGCCGAATTCTATGTCCATGGCCGTGATGGTCGAATCAAGGAGAAGGACAGTTATGGAAATGATCCTCATCCACCGAAGGACAAGAAATAGTTATGGATGATTTTGATTCTAATGTATTTGTGAACTGTCCATTTGATGATGATTATCGACAATTGCTACTTTCGGTCGTTTTCACAGTTAAAACTTTGGGATTTACTCCTCGTTTGTCTTTAGAGCGCAATGATTCAGGCGAAACGAGAATCGATAAGATCCTTAACCTAATACTTGAGTCTAAGTTCGGTATTCATGACCTATCCCGAATCATTTCGTCAGGTTCGGAGGAGCATTATCGTATGAATATGCCCTTCGAATTAGGGATTGATTATGGTTGTCAAAAACTTAAAGGCGATGTTTGGTCGAGAAAGAAAATACTTATTCTTGAAAAGGAAAGGTATCGTTATCAAAAGGCACTTTCTGACCTTTCTGGTTCGGATATTAAGAATCATGATGATGATCCAATAAAAGTCATAAAGGTTGTTAGAAATTGGTTTCTTCCTAGTGAAATAGAAAGGGCGCCAAGTGGGAGTGTAATATGGGGTGACTTTAATGACTTCCAAGCATTTTTACATGACGAGCTTGTAATTAATGATGGTCATGATTCTGTTGATGAGGTGGAAGTCATAGAAATTATTTCTATGATGGATTTATGGTTCGCAAAGAAATGTAACAAGTCAAGCCTGCAGGAGTTCGCAAGCGAGGCAGCTGTTTGAAGCGTTTTTATAAAGGAGAACCCATGCGCACTGAGCACGGAAAAATCGAGGGCGATATTGAAATCGTCTCTGAACTAAAAATGTATGGCATGTTTACCGGGAAAGTCACCGTTAAGCCTGGTGGCTTCCTCGTTTTGCATGGAATGGCTACGAAAGATTTGGTTGTTGAGCATGGCGCAGTTGTGGAGATGCTCGGAATGGTTACTGGCAACATAATCAACAGCGGTGGCAAGCTTTCCATCACAGGCACCGTAACTGGCCAGGTAATTGAGCAAGCGGGTGAAACGAAAATTTCGCCAAATGCTTCTATTGGCTAAATCGGTTATGTATACCAACTCCATACAGCCTGTAGATGCGATTAGAATAGCGTATTCATACCATCACATATAACCCAGCCACGACATAAACCAGGATCGGGAAATCTCCTTGGGGAGCCCTTTTCGGCCACCAGATGGCCCTGTCTGGCTCGCAGTAGCCACTATAAGCTCAATTTATGGATTTTCCGCAAATGACCCAATGTTTGCTTATAGTGGGCTCCTTTCACACCACCTTTGCGAGCAGCAATATGTATATCGGCGAATTTGCCCGGCTGGCGGGCACCACACCCAAGGCTGTCCGTCTCTACGAGCAGCTCGGGTTGCTGCCCGAGCCCAGGCGGCGCGGCAAGTATCGCGTCTACCGGGCCGAGGATCTGGAGTGGGTCGGCTTTATCCGCGAGGCCCAGCGACTTGGCTGCAAGCTGGGGGAGCTGGTTCCCTTGCTGGCGGGCCTAACCAGTCTCGCCGAGTTTCCCTGGCAGAAGGTGGAGCTGCTTATCGCGGGCAAGCTGGCGCAGATCGAGGCCGACGTGGCCAGGCTGCAACGCCAGCACCAGGCCTTGAGCCAGTGCGCCGCCCTGCTGGCGCAGCACCCCTGCCGCTATGGCGCCCCCGGCCAGAACGAGCCGCTCCCACAGGCTGAGCAAGGGCTTGCAGGACGGGCGCACAAGGTGGCTTGACTCTGTCCCATGGGACAAGGGGTGTAATGGGGGCTCACTTCATCAGGAGCCACGCCATGACACCCAAGCTGCTTATCATCAACGGCAACCCCAAACCCGACAGCCTCTGCCATGCCCTGGCCAGGGAGTATGCCCGCAGCGCCGAGGAGGGCGGCGCAGAGGTCACCCTGCATCACGTGGGGGAACTCGCCTTCGAGCCGGATCTGCACCATGGCTATGACGAGGCGCAGCCCCTCGAGCCCGATCTGCAGGCATTGCAGCAGAGCCTGAAGCAGGCCCACCATCTGGTGATCGTCGCCCCCCTCTGGTGGGGCCACCTGCCGGCCCGGCTCAAGGGGTTGCTGGACAGGGTGCTGCTCTCGGGGTTTGCCTTTCGCTATCAGGAAGGCAAGGCGCTTCCCGAACGCCTGCTCGCCGGCAAGACGGCGCGCCTGCTGCTCACCATGGACAGCCCTGTCTGGTACTACCGCTGGTGGCTGGGCTCCCCCGTCGAGCGTACCCTCGCCAAGCCCGTGCTCGGGCTGTGCGGCATCCGGCTGACCCATCGCCAGCATCTGGGGCCTGTCCATACCGCCAGCGAGCGGGAGCGGCAGCGCTGGCTGGGCCGTACCGCCGCCACGGCCCGCAGTGATGCACAGCGGCTGGCGCGGCGGCGACCCTGAGTCAGGGCGGCGACGACCTGATGACCATTGTTGTCGGCAGCGGTGCCCGAAGAGGCGGGCAAGGGAGCCTGGGGTGAAAAAGTCCTCGGCGGCCCGGCGCCCTTGTGCTGTAGTAAGTGGGAATCCCCTCTTGCTGGAGCCTTTTCGATGACCAAGATGTTGCTGGGCACCCTCGCCTTGATGCCGCTGCTGGCCAGTGCCGCCACCCCTTCCTTTGATTGTGCCAAGGCTCACAGCGCGGCCGAGCAGCTTGTCTGCCAGGACGCCGGGCTGGCGGCGCTGGATAACGAACTCGCCGCCCTCTACCCCAAGGCGCTGAGCAAGCTGTCGGCCGAGCAGCAGAAGACGGAGAAGGCGATGCAGCGCGGCTGGATCAAGGGGCGCAACGAGTGCTGGAAAGAGAGCGACTCGCGCCAATGCGTGGAGGAGAGCTACCAGCTGCGCATCACAGAGCTGCAGATAAAGGGGGGCCAGCTGAGGGTGCCAAGCCCGGTCGACTACCAGTGCGACGGCGGGATCCGGCTCTCGACCTACTTCTACAACGAGGCCAAGCGGCCCGCCGCCGTGATCAACCTGAGCGAGGGGGCGCAGCAGTCGCAAGTGCTCGCCTTTGAAGCTCCCAGCGCCAGCGGCGCCCGTTACGAGGGGCAGAATCTCACGCTGCTGACCAAGGGGAACGAAGCCAGGCTGGAGCGTTATGACCAAGCCGCCCGGCAGTGCCGCGTCAGCGGCCAATAAGCCCGCCCCGCCCATGAAAAAGCCCCGCAGTTGCGGGGCTTTTTGTTAGCGGTCACAGGGGTTATTTCACCGCAATAGCCTCGGCCATGGGGGTCTGGAACTCCTGCTCTGCCTCGGCGAAGCGATCCAGCATGGCCTTGGAGGGCGCCTTGTCCATCAGGCTGAACACCACTATCGCCAGGGTGGCGAAGACGAAGCCCGGGATGATCTCGTACAGGCCCAGCCAGCCGAACTGCTTCCAGACGATGACTGTCAGGGCTCCGGCCAGCATGCCGGCCAGGGCGCCGTTGCGGGTCATGCGGGACCAGAGCACGGAGAGCAGCACCACGGGGCCGAAGGCGGCACCGAAGCCGGCCCAGGCGTAGCTCACCAGCCCCAGTACCCGGTTCTCCGGGTTCACGGCCACGGCGATGGCGATGAGGGAGATCACCAGCACCATGGCGCGGCCGACCCACACCAGCTCTTTCTGGGAGGCATTCTTGCGCAGGAAGGGCTTGTAGAGATCCTCGGTGATGGCGCTGGAGCAGACCAGCAGCTGACAGCTCAGGGTACTCATCACCGCCGCCAGGATGGCGGAGAGCAGCACGCCGGCAACCCAGGGGTTGAACAGTATCTTGGAGAGCTCGATGAAGACCCGCTCCGGGTTGCCGGTGACGCCGGCGGCCTGCTCGGTGAAGGTGGAGAAGTAGGAGAGGCCGAAGAAGCCGATGGCCACGGCGCCGCCGAGGCAGAACACCATCCAGGTCATGCTGATGCGACGGGCGCTGGCCATGGAGTGGTGGGAGTCCGCCGCCATGAAGCGCGCCAGTATGTGGGGCTGGCCGAAGTACCCCAGGCCCCAGGCCATCAGGGAGATGATGGCGATGAAGTCCAGGTTCTTGAACATGTCGAGGTTGCTGGCGTTCTGCGCCGCCACCTGCACCATGGCGGTGTCGATGCCGCCGACCGCGATGATGACGAACACCGGGGTCAGGATCAGGGCGAAGATCATCAAGGTGGCCTGCACCGTATCTGTCCAGCTCACCGCGAGGAAGCCGCCGAAGAAGGTGTAGGTGATGGTGGCCGCGGCACCGACCCAGAGGGCGGTGTCATAGCTCATGCCGAAGGTGCTCTCGAACAGGCGGGCACCGGCCACCACGCCGGAGGCGCAGTAGATGGTGAAGAACAGCAGGATCACCAGAGCGGAGAGGATGCGCAGCACCCGGCTCTTGTCCTCGAAACGGTAGGTGAAGTAGTCCGGCAGGGTCAGGGCGTTGCGGTTCTTCTCGGTGTGAACCCGCAGCCGACCGGCCACCCAGCGCCAGTTGAAGTAGGCACCTATGGTGAGGCCGATGGCGATCCAGCTCTCGGAGATGCCGCCGATGAAGACGGCGCCAGGCAGGCCCATCAGGAGCCAGCCACTCATGTCGGAGGCCCCGGCGGAGAGGGCTGTCACCCAGCTCCCCATGCGGCGGCCGCCGAGAATGTAGTCGTCAAAGTTCTGGGTGGCGCGATAGGCGATAAAGCCGATCAGGACCATACCCAGGATGTACACCAGAAAGGTGATGAGCATTGGGGTGCTAGCTGTCATTCAAAACTCCGTTATGTGACTCTTGTACCCGTTCTCGCGACGGGCTCTTCCTTAAAAAACCGGCCTAGATTAATCAGCAGATCGCCTGATCACAACCATTTTTAACAAATAAAAAACACAGAGAAAACGTTTCACACCTAATCAAGTAACCAATCAAGAGCGGTTAGGCCGGATTTTATCCCGACGCTGCAAAGACTTACCCTCCTTTACGCATCATAAAAAAGCCCCGACCTTGGCCGGGGCTCGACATCGAGGGCAACCGGATCAGCGGTTGATGGCGATGGGCATGCCGCTGCGCTGCTCCAGGGCCTGCTTGACCAGCTGGGAGTCGCTGTCCGCGTGGGCGATGAAACGGGTCACCGCAGTGGACATGGGCAAGGGTGCCGGCAGGCTGGAGTTGAACTCCTCCTGGCTGCGGGAGAGGGGCTGGTGCACTTCCAGATAGCGACGACCATCCGGCTCGACCGAGGCCTTGATCGGCTGGTTCACGAACTGGACACGGGTGCCGACCGGTACCTGCTTGAACAGGTACTCGATGTCGTCGTTACGCAGCCGCACGCAACCGTGGCTCACCCGCAGGCCGATGCCGAACTGGGCATTGGTGCCGTGGATGGCGTACATCTTGCCGATGTAGAGCGCAAACAGCCCCATGGGGTTGTCCGGGCCGGCCGGCCAGACCGCAGGCAGGGTCTCGCCACGGGCGGCGTACTCGGCGTGCATCTTGGCGGTCGGGGTCCAGGTCGGGCCCGCCTTCTTGCGCTGCACGCTGGTCACCCAGTCTTCCGGGGTGTCGGTGCCGAGCTGGCCGATGCCGATGGGCAGCACTTCCACCACCTTCTTGCCTTTGGGGTAGTAGTAGAGGCGCATCTCGGCGACGTTCAGCACTATGCCCTCGCGGGGGGCATCCGGCAGGATCAGCTGGTGCGGCACGACCAGCTTCTCGCCCGCCTGCAGCAGCAGGGGATCCGCCTTGGGGTTGGCTTCCAGCATGTTGGTCAATCCCAGCTGGAACTTGGCCGCGGCCGCTTCCAGGGGCTGGCCCGCCTCTTCGGCCGGCACCACGTATTCCAGGTTCTCGCCCACCAGGCGGCTGTTGGCCGCTGGCAGGGCATATTCGACGGCAAGCACGGGCGTGGCGGTCAGGAGCAGGCTGCAGCACAGTGCAGCCGCCGTGTTGTGGAGGAGCTTCATAACTTTCCTGTGATATTGGGGTGATTCAGGACTCTGGCCAGGCCGGGAGCGGCTTGCGCGCCCGGGGCGAAGAGAAGGCCGCCATTTTTCTCCTCTGCACCGCAAATTTCAACCGACACTTGGTGACGGGTCGATGATTAATATGGCGTTTTCCCCTGCCCTCATCCTGCAACAAGAATCAAATCACCCGTTCTTCCAGGCGTGCATGTCATAACCGGTTGGAGATTGATGCAACCGCAGATGAAATTGCCCGATAATGGCGAATATATGGTCGAATATATCGGCCTGGATCCCTTCGTAATCGGCCCAGGCGGTGGTCGCCGTGAAGCAGTAGATCTCCAGCGGCAGGCCGTCGGAGGTCGGTGCCAGCTGGCGCACCATCAGGGTCATGTCCTTGCGAATGCCGGGGTGGGCACGCAGGTAGGCATCCAGATAGGCGCGCAGGGTGCCGAGGTTGGTGAGGTGACGGCCATTGATGGGGCAGCTGATGGCGTCGCTCAGTTGCTGGTTGTAGCTGCTCAGCTCCTGCTCCTTGCGGCTGAGATAGGGGGCCAGCAACCTGGCCTGCTTGAGCTGCAACTGCTCCTCGGCGGTCAGGAAGCGCACGCTGGTCATGTCGATGTTGACGCTGCGCTTGATGCGCCGGCCACCGGATTCCGTCATCCCCTGCCAGTTCTTGAAGGAGTCGGAGATGAGGGCATAGGTGGGAATGGTGGTGATGGTCTTGTCCCAGTTCGACACCTTGACCGTGGTGAGGCCGATGTCGGTCACCTCGCCATCGGCGCCGTACTTGTCCATCTGCAGCCAGTCACCGACGCTCAGCATGCGGTTGGCGGAGAGCTGGATCCCGGCCACCAGACCGAGGATGGGGTCCTTGAACACCAGCATCAGCACCGCTGTCATGGCCCCCAGGCCGCTGAACAGGAAGAGCGGCGACTTGCCGAGCAGCAGGGCGATCATCAGGATGCCGACCAGGATGCTGGCCACCAGTTTCACCCCCTGGAAGATGCCGCGCAGGGGCAGATCCCGCCCGAGCCGGGTATGGCGGCTCACCGACAGCAGGCAGTCGAGCAGGGCAAACAGGGCGAGCAGCAGGAACAGCAGGATCCAGAGCTGGGCCAGCATCTCGATAAGCTGCAGGCTGTCGGACTCCCTGGGCAGCCAGATCTCCGCCTGACCGAGCAGCACGGCCCCCTGCAGCACCAGGGCGAGCCGGTAGAAGAGCCGCTGCTGCAACTGGGGCGGCAGCCACACCTGCTTGGTCTTGCCGAGCAGCCCCACCAGGCGCACCAGCAGGATGCGGTGCAGCACCAGGTGCAGTGCCAACCCGGTCAGCACGATGAAGCCCAGGGCGATCACCAGCGCCATCATGGCGGTGACCTCCACCCCGAGACCGGACAACCAGTTGAAAAATATCTCCTTCATCTCTACCTCTGCGACGTGAAACTGCGGTCAGGGTACGTATCTGGCCCCCCATGTCAAATGACAGCTTGCTCAACGAGCCCCCGAAACGACAACGCCCGGCAGAGGCCGGGCGTTGATTCGCTGCGAGGTGGCCTTAACCGACCAGGCTCAGGGCATCGCGGGCGATGACCAGCTCCTCGTTGGTGGGCATCACCATGGCCAGGCGGCTGCCTTCGGCGGTGATGGGGCCTTCACCCCCCAGCACGGCGGCGTTGTTGGCCTCCTTGTCGACCTTGAAGCCGAACAGGGCCAGCCGCGCCAGCACCATCTCGCGCACCATGGCGGCGTTCTCGCCGATGCCGCCGGTGAACACCAGGGCGTCCAGACGACCGTCCATGGCGGCGGCATAGGCCCCGACATACTTGGCAACTCTGTAGGTGAAGACATCCAGTGCCCGCTTGGCGCCGGCGTCGGTGGCATAGTTGCTGGTGACGTAACGGCAGTCGCTGCTCGCTTCGGTCATGCCCAGCAGACCGGACTCGCGGGTCAGCACCTGGTTGATCTCGTCCACGCTGTAGCCGAGCTGGTCGTGCATGAAGAAGACCACGGCGGGATCGATGTCGCCGGAGCGGGTGCCCATCGCCAGCCCTTCCAGCGGGGTCAGGCCCATGGAGGTATCGACGGACTCGCCGTTTCGGATGGCGCAGACGGAGGCACCGTTGCCCAGATGGCAGTTGATGATGTTGAGCTCGGACAGCGGCTTGCCCAGCGCCTTGGCGGTCTCTTCGGCGATGAAGCGGTGGGAGGTGCCGTGGGCGCCGTAACGACGGATGCCGTTCTCCTGATAGAGCTTGTAGGGCAGCGCGTAGAGGTAGGCTTCCTGCGGCAAGGTCTGGTGGAAGGCGGTGTCGAACACGGCCACGTTCTTCTCGGCCAGGGCCGGGAAGACCTTGAGGGCGGCGCGGATGCCGATGAGGTGCGCCGGGTTGTGCAGGGGGGCGAACGGAATGGCGGCCTCGATGCCGGCGATGACGCCATCATCGATGCGCACGGAGCGGGAGAACTGCTCGCCACCGTGCACGATGCGATGGCCGATGGCGACCAGTTGCTCGGCGAGTGTCGGATCCTGGGGCAGGATGTGACCCACTATGTGGTCAAGGGCGGCCTGGTGCGCGGCACCGGCGCCCAGCATGGCTTCGCCCTTGACTCCGTGGAGTTTCCATTTGATACGTGCGTCATCCAGATTGAAGCATTCGGCCAGGCCGGACAGCATGTCCTCACCTGTTTCGGCGTCCATTACGGCAAATTTCAGGGAAGAGCTACCGCAGTTAAGGATCAATACCAACTTGCTCATGTTCTACATCTTCCTGTGCTTCGGCTTTATGCCGACAGTGTCGTGTCATCCAACATGGATGGGATTCCCCTGCCGGGGGCGTTATGGTCGCAGGAAAGTGCGCCCAATTTTTCAAACTGTCTGGCGCCGACCCAGGGCCTGGCGCGCTTATCCTTTCAAACTCTCTGGCGCCGACCGCCAACCCTGGACCTGGCGCGCTCATCTTTCTCAAACTCTCTGGTGCAGACTCGGGACTGGCGCACACATCGAATCATCAATGCGGGACAGGCCAGCGAGTATTCAACGCGGCCCTGTCGTGGCGGGTGCCCGGGCACCCGGCGCTGCGGCTCAGACCGAGGTCAGCAGCGACTGGTGGACCTTGACAACCAGCTTCTTCACCAAGCCCGGGGTGGTCAGGGTACAGAGAGGGCGATGCAGTTCTCCCGGCCAGAAGATGGCAAAGTCGCCGGGCTGCAACGCCAGATAACTGGTCTGGTCGTCATCGACGAACCAGAGATCGGGGTGGGGATGATCGGCACCGTCGCTCACATAGGCATGGGGCCCGACGCCGATCCACTCCTCCCCCCGCAGCAGCAGCTGGATGTCCAGATACTGCTCATGAAACTCGCCGCGGCGATCCGCGACCGGCTCGGTCAGCGCCTCGCTCACCAGGCAGAACAGCTTGAGGCCGTCGATCTCCTGCTTGCCAAGCGGCGCCTCACGCCAGTGGGCAAGGCTCTTCACCACCTCGGCCATGATGCGGGCCAGGGGTGCGGGCAAGGGGGTGCGTTGCAAGGTATCCAGACTGCCGGTGATCATGGGGTTCGCATCCTTAGGTATATCTGCCGCCTATCTTTGTCCATCAATGAAAAAGGACCCCTAAAGGTCCTTATTCAGCGTCGTCTGCCATCCGTGCAGACTCGAAGAGCGCCTGGTTCGTCTTGTTGGCGCCGGGTCACTGTTGCACAGTCGCCCGCCCCTTGCCAAGAGATACCCGCTCATTCACCCGATGATCGTACCAGTTGAAACAATATTATTCACTAGTCGATTGCCAGCGACTTTGACCAGACGCAAAAACGGGAGCATCTGCTCCCGTTTTTTTCACCGAATCGGCGTCATTCAAACCTTGCTGGCGTTCTCCACCGGCTTGGCGTACATGGCACGCCAGATGGCCTTGTGCTCTTCCGGCACCTCCGACTGGCGGGTCAGGAAGGCGGTCTGCTCTATGATGCTGGCCTTGCCGGGCACATCTGCGGCCAGGTAGTTGCCCGGGAAGAGGCGGTAGCTGCTCCAGATCGCCTTGTCGATGAGCGCGGCCAGTTCGTCCGGATCGCTGAAACCCTCTGTGATGGGGGCGCCGAAGGAGACATGTACCCGCCCCTTCTGGCCGACGATGCCGGCGACTATGCTCTCGATGTCCTCGAACTCGCCCTTCTCGTAGCTGCCGTTGACCGACTTCTCGTAGAGCTCCCGCGCCTTGGCCTTGTCGGTGGGGTCCAGCTCGTAGCTGATGCTCACCGGCACTATGTTGAGGCTGCGCATGTAGTCGACGAAGTCGATCTTCTGCTTCTTGCCGTCCACGTAGAACATCTTGAGGATGGCCGGATCCGTCTTGTCGTCCCCGTTCTTGGCGCGCCCTTCCTTCTGGGCGATCCAGATGGAGTGCCCCTCGTGCACCGATTGCCCTATGTAGGCAGAGAGCTCGCCGAGGGCCTTCATCATCTCCCGCGGCCCCTTGGCGGAGCGCTTGACGATGAAGCTCTTGTTGAGCTTCATCAACTCGGTGGCGCAGGGCTTGCGAAGCAGGTTGTCACCGATGGCGATGCGCACGGTGTCGAAGCCATGGGTGTGCAGCCCCCAGTTGACGAACGCCGGATCCATGGCGATGTCCCTGTGGTTGGAGACGAACAGATAGCCCTGCTCCTTCTTCAGATGCTCTAGGCCGGAGAAGCTCACCCCCTGGGTGGAGGTGGCTATCATGCGGCTCATGTAGCGGGTCACCCCCATCTGCACCTGATGAACGGTGCTGACCTTGGCCCACTTGTGGCGCAGGAACTGGCGGATCAGCGGGCGAATGGCCCAGCCCAGCCAGCTCATCAGGGAACCGAAACGGTATTTGGCGATGGCGCCGATAAACTCGTCATCCTGGATCAGCCGCTCGATGGCAGCCGGCACTTCGTCATCGCGATAGGGGCGAATGTCCGCGAATCTATCTACTTCTGTCACAATGTCAGCCTTGCATGTATGGAGTCGCGACCAGCTGCTGCTGGCCGGGAAAATTCAGGGCGCAATTTTACACGCTTTTGGGGTCAGGGGTATGAGAGGCATACAGATAGTGCGATCTTGCCGTGAAAAAGCCGAGAGAACCTGGGTAACCAGGATCCGGGACGACCTGCGCCGACGACTTGACGAGGGGCTGGCCCCGCCCGGAGAAAGCCACCGACTCCTCAACCGGCCGGATTGAGCAGCGCGGTGAGGACATGGTCCTCCCAGCGGCCGTTGATCATCAGATAGTCCCGGGCATAGCCTTCCCGCTCGAACCCGAGACGCGCCAGCAGGGCGCCGCTGCGCCGGTTCACCGGCATGTAGCTCGCCATGATGCGGTGCAGGTCGCGCTCCCGGAACAGATAGTCGATGCCGGCAGTCACCACCTCCTGCATCAGCCCCTGCCCCTCATGGGCCTGGTCGATGGCATAGCCCAGATGGCATGCCTTGAACATGCCCATCATGATGTGGGTGAAGTTGCAGGTGGCGAGCACCCGCTCCCCTTTGGGATCGAGCGCCACCAGTTGCACGGCGCTGCCGTCGAAAAACTGGCCGTAACCGTCGCGTAGCCGCCCCTGCCAGTGACCCAGGGTATAGAAGCTCTCGTCCCGTCTCGGCTCCCAGGGCTGCAGATGGGTGCGGTTGCGCAGGTAGAAATCCAGCATCAGCTCGGCCCGCTCCGGGGGAAGGACGGTCAGCCGGGTGCGGGCCGTGGTGATATGGGGCAGGGTCAGCACTGTGCCTCCCCATGCTGGCCAGGCATGGCGCCAGCGACCTGGCAGGGCCTGGACCCCATCAGTGATCCCGTTCCCGCAGCCTGAGCCAGTCATCCCGCAGCAGACCGTAGTGGACGTGATCCACCACCCTGTCCGCCAGCCGCTCCGCCCGCCGGGTGATCCCCTCCTGCTGCATGCCGAGCCGTTCGCACACCGCCCGGCTGGGCTCGTTCTCCAGCGCGGCGCTGATCTCCACCTTCTCCATCCCCATCTCCTCGAAGGCGTGATGGATCAGGGCCTGACAGGCCCGGGTGATGATGCCGTTGCCCTGCCAGCGCTCCGCCAGCCAGTAGCCGATGCTGACCTTGGCCAGCCCCTGATCGATCTGGTTGTAACCGATGACACCCACCACCTCCCCCTGATACTCGATGGCGGTGGTCAGCCCCTCGCCCCGGGCAAATTTCTCGATGGCGTGGCGAATGAAGGTGGCGCTGTCAGAGGGCTGCTGGATGTGGGGCACCCAGGGCAGCCACTGGGAGAGATAGTCGCGATTACGCTGGCAGAGGCGAAAGAGTTCGCTGGCCATGTCGGGTTGCAGGAACAGGAGCGCCAGCTCGTCATCCAGTTGCCATGAAAACATTGCACCTCCCCCGCCTTTGGTCCGGCCCCCGCCGTCATGGGAGCCAATGTAGTCAATCAATCCCTTGTTTGCCAAGGACTTTCGCTGCCTTTCACCGGCAGGCAACCCCCATATGGATGTGCCCATTTGGGCACTATTTTCAGCCTTGCAGCAATCAGCCCTTTCATTGGCACAAGTCACCAGATTAATGACGACTTTCAGCAGCCACGGATGGAAACAGTCAGATCTGCTACGCCTTTATGCTGCTCTGTCACAAATGACAGGCAGTTATTTCAGACCGGCGCACTAGTGTAAGAGCGCCGGGCAACGGACCCGGCGTGTAATCTTCATCGACTAAGGAAAGACGAGATGAACAAAGTCTATTTGGCCGTCATGCTGGCCTGCTGGGGAAGCGCCGCCATGGCGGCGGAACAGGTGGAAGTGAACCAGGTCTCCGACCTGCCCGGCGCGGTGAGCGGCGCCGCCAGGATCGGCGCCCTCGCCGCAGGGGATGGCGAGTTTCGCAAGGTGCGGGCGGTGACGCTGCCCAATGGCCAGCAGCGGATACGCTATGAGCAGACCTGGCAGGGCATTCCGGTGTGGGGCCAGGTGCTGGTGGCCGATCAGGCCCTGGGGGGCCAGGTCAACCAGGTGTCCGGCACCATGCTGCGCAAGATAGATGCCGACCTGACGGGCCCGGCCGTCGCCCTCTCTGCCAGCGACGCCGCCCTCAAGGCCCGCAGCGGCGCCAAGGGGAGCAACGAACAGGTCAAGCTGTTCGTGATGCAGGATGAGACCGGTCAGGCCAGGCTGGTCTATCTGGTCTCCTGGCTCGCCGCCAGCAAGGAGCCGAGCCGCCCCTTCGTGATGATCGACGCCCAGACCGGCAGCGAGCTCAAGCGCTGGGAGGGGATCAACCACAAGGACGCCACAGGCCCGGGGGGCAACGTCAAGACCGGCAAGTACTTCTATGGCGCCGATTTTGGTCCCCTCAAGGTGGACGACAGCTGCCGCATGAGCAGCACCAACGTGGACACCATCAACCTCAACCACGCCACCAGTGGGGGGGCGGTGCACCAGTTCAGCTGCCCGGAGAACACGGTCAAGGAGATCAACGGCGCCTACTCTCCCCTCAACGATGCCCACTACTTCGGCAACGTGGTGTTCGACATGTACCGCAACTGGTACAACACGGCGCCGCTCAGCTTCAAGCTCAAGATGCGGGTGCACTACAGCCGCAACTACGAGAACGCCTTCTGGGACGGCAGCCAGATGACCTTCGGCGACGGCGCCACCACCTTCTACCCCCTGGTGAGCCTGGACGTGGCGGCCCACGAGGTGAGCCACGGCTTCACCGAGCAGAACTCGGGCCTGGTCTACTCGGGTCAGTCGGGCGGCATCAACGAGGCCTTCTCCGACATGGCGGGGGAAGCGGCAGAAAACTACATGAAGGGCAGCAACGACTGGCTGGTGGGGGCCCAGATCTTCAAGGGCAACGGCTCCCTGCGCTACTTCGAGGATCCGACCCGGGACGGCAGCTCCATCGGCCATGCCAGCGATTACTATGACGGCATCGACGTGCATCACAGCTCCGGGGTCTACAACCGCGCCTTCTACCTGCTGGCCAACACCAGCGGCTGGCATACCCGCAAGGCATTCGAGGTGTTCGTGCTGGCCAACCGCCTCTACTGGGGCCCCAACACCAGCTTCGACCAGGGTGCCTGCGGCGTGACCAGGGCGGCCACCGATCTCGGCTACAGCCTGAGCGACGTGGCGGCTGCCTTCAGTGCGGTCGGGGTCAACGCCAGCTGCGGCGCCACGCCCCAACCCGGCAACGTGCTGCAAAACGGGGTCGCCGTGACCAATCTCACCGCCACCAAGGGGGGCAAGCTGAACTACACCATCGAGGTGCCCGCCGGCAGAAGCCAGCTGGTGGTGACCAGCAGCGGCGGCAGCGGGGATGCGGATCTCTACGTGAAGTTCGGCAGCGTGCCAACCAGCAGCAGCTATGACTGCCGCCCCTACAAGAGCGGCAACGCCGAAACCTGCACCCTGAACTCGCCCAAGGCGGGCACCTGGCACGTGCAGTTGAGCGGCTTCAGTGCCTTCTCGGGGGTGAGCCTCAAGGCCAGCTACTGATCCCGAATGTCAGTGAAGGGAGAGCGCCGGACTTGTCCGGCGCTTTTTTCATGCGGGCTTGCCCGACCAGCGCCGGGCCAGGGTGCGCGCCGCCTCCAGCACCCGCTCCTTGGCGGGATTGGGCCGCTTGCCGCTGCGCCAGGCCATCATCACGTCCCAGTGATCCGGCGGCAGATCCGTCACATCCAGTTTCACCAGGCGGCCAAACTCCAGGTCCCGGGTGATGGCGAGCGCCGGCATCAGGGTGATGAAGCCATGCTCCAGCGCCAGCTCCCGCGCCGCACTGGCGGGCTGGATGGCGTGCAGCGGGCTCGCTACCTGGCGCAGCAGTCGCAGCTGCAGGATCAACTCGTCACAGCCGGTGCCCCACTGCTGGGGGGCCAGCCGCTCGTTGGCGATGTCCTGCAGGGTCAGCCCCTGCCGTCCGGCCAGCGGATGGGTGGCACAGGCCACGGCGATGATGGGGGAGCGATAGAGCAGCTCGAGCTGGATGCCCGCGATGGCGGGACACTTGAGGATGAAGCCGACGTCTGTCTCGCCGGTCAGCAGCTCCTGCATGATGACGCCGGAGTGATCCGTGCTGCAGCGGATCTCGAAGGCCTCGTCCACCAAAGCCAGCAGCAGGGGACCAAACACCACTGTAGTCAGGGAGGGGAGACAGGAGAGCCGGATCCGCGGCAAGGCGGGCGCCCCCTGCATCGCCAGCCGCCCCCCCTCCAGGGCACTCAACGCACTGGTGGCCGCCGGCAGGAACTGCTCGCAGGCCGGTGTGGGGGTGGCGCCACGGCGGTGACGACGGAACAGGGACTGACCCAGCTCCTGCTCCAGCACGGCGATCCGCTGGCTCACCATGGGTTGTGACCAGCCGCGAATGGCCGCCACCTTGCTGAAGCTGCCACGGTTGGCCACATCCAGCAGCAATTGCAAATCATCGAGTGTCACAGCCATAACCAAATCCAATATGAAATATAGCCAGTTGTCGGCTACCACTATATCTGGAGCCCCACCAGAATAGCAGCATCAATCGTCGTGAAATGGCAGAACGCCAGCGAGTCAGGGACTTATCGTCGCCCTTGGCTCTGTTTGGTGACGGCGCCATTCGGATAATGAGTACACAACAAATAATGTCATCGAAGCAAGCAGGGGTATAAGGGTCATGGTGGAGCGGGCGAGGCGGTTGGGGCGGTGGTTCTTGGCATTGGATTCCCTCTTGGTGATCCTGGGGTTCTTCGTGGTGATGCCCATGATCAGCCTGCGATTCGTGGATCAGCTTGGCTGGGCCGCCGGTGTGGTCGGGCTCGCGCTGGGGCTGCGTCAATTGACCCAGCAGGGGCTGGGGGTCTTCGGCGGCTCGCTGGCCGACAAGTTCGGGGCTCGCCCCCTCATCGTCTGCGGCATGTTGCTGCGGGCGCTGGGCTTTGCCAGCCTGGCCTATGCCCAGAGCGGGCTGGAACTCATCGTCTCCTGCATCATCTCTGGGCTCGGCGGCTGCCTGTTCGATCCCCCCCGCGCCGCCCTGGTGATCAAATTCACCCGCCCGCGGGAGCGCGGCCGCTACATCTCCCTGCTGATGATGCTGGAGAGTGCCGGCGCCGTGGTGGGGGCCCTGCTCGGCAGCTGGCTGCTCAACTTCGACTTTGAATATGTCTGCCTGCTGGGAGCAGGTCTGTTCATCTGCGCCGCCCTGTGCAACCTGCTGATCCTGCCCCCCTACAAGCTCTCCCTGCGGCCGACCCCGATCCGGACAGGCCTCGGCCAGGTGCTGGCGGACAAGGCCTTCTGCCGGCTGGTGCTGATCTTAAGCGGCTACTACGCGCTCTGGGTGCAGGTGATGCTGATCTTCCCCATCCTGGTCAAACAGATGGCGGGCAGCACCACGGCGGTGGGCTGGATGTATACCCTGGAGACGGCCATCTCCCTGGCCCTGCTCTACCCCCTTGCCCGTTACGGCGAGCGCCACTTCAAGCTGGAAAACCGCCTGATGGCGGGGGTGCTGCTGATGACGGCGGGGATAGGGCTGGTGGCCTTTGCCACCACCTTGCCTGCGGTCTTCCTGCTGCTCGCCTGCTTCTATCTCGGCATCGTCATCGCCGAGCCGGCGCGGGAAACGCTCATGACCAAGCTGGCCCAGCCGGGGGCGCGCGGCAGCTACATGGGCTTCAGTCGCCTTGGTCTGGCGCTGGGTGGCATGACGGGGTACGTGGGGGGCGGCGCCCTGCACGACTACGCCATGGCCCAGGGCCAGCCCTGGCTGCCCTGGCTGGTGCTCGGCACCGTCGGCGTCACCACCCTGCTGCTGCTGGTGAACTGCTTTCAGCGCGATTCCCGCCTGGCCCAGGTCAATGCCTGATCCTTGAGCACACAATGCGGATGACCCCGGGGCGCCCCTCCTTCGAGTCGGCGCCCTTCTTTATATGCGGCAACACAGGACCGGCTCCCCCTCCCCTTGGCTGCCCTCCTCTTTCCCCCACCCCACAGACCGAATGGCGCACATAAAAAAAGCGGCAGATTGCTCTGCCGCTTTGTGTCCATCTGGCTGGGTTACTTGTCGATATCCAGCAGATTGTTGTTCAACATGTAGTCGATGACCTGGTTGGCCGTGGATCCCGATCCCCCGGTCAGAGTGTCGAAGGTGTGATTCACCAGCACTATCTCCTGGGTCACAGGTGCCGCGCTGCTCTCCTTCACCTGCAGGTGCACCCCTTCGCTGTCCTGGAACACCGAGAGCAGGCTCTTCAGGGAGCTCTGGTTCTTGCTGCCATCGCTGTCGAGCAGGTCGCTCAGATCCAGCTTGTCCCCTTCCGACTTGCTGAAATCGACGACATAGTCCTTGGCAACGGAGCCTGCGACCGTGTCCCCCTTCAGCCAGGTGAAGGTATCGGATCCCGCATCCCCCTTGAGAACATCGTTGCCAATCCCCCCGATGAGGATGTCGTTGCCCAGCCCGCCACTCAATATGTCGTTGCCAGTACCGCCGTACAGGGTGTCGTTGCCGCTGCCACCACTCAACACGTCGCTGCCACTCTCGCCAAACAGGGTGTCGTTGCCGCTGCCACCGAACAGGATGTCGTTGCCGGCGCCGCCATACAGGAAGTCGTCACCGCCCTGACCGAACAGGATGTCATTACCATCCCCGCCGAGCAGCACATCCGCCTTGTCGTTGCTCGACGACTGATCGAACTCGCTGGCGTGCTCCGTGATATAGGAATGCACCTGGGCATCGGTCACCGACCCGGCCCCCAGCTTGCCGCTCACATACTGCTTGATGGCCGCATAGCCTTCCCCGCTGATACCGGTGAAGCGTACTGCGTCGCCAAACAGGATGTCGTCGCCCGCTCCACCATCGAAGCGGTCGGCCCCCGGCAGGTTGCTGTTCGTGGAGCCCAGTATGGTACTGGCGAGATCGCTGGCATCCACATTGGTATGGGTGATCTCATCCGAGTCATAGGACCGGAGGTCAGCTTCGGAGATGTCCGCTCCCAAACCGATAGCCTCAACAAGCACCCCTTTTGACGTCAGCAGCTGATAACCGAGCAAGGAATCGGAGCGAACGTCCTGGGTACTGTTTCGACCGTCCCCCCCAAGCAGCTGGATCTGGTTCTGACTATTGCTGCCCTTGACGATGACGCCAACAGTGGCCTTAGACCAGTTGCCCCACTCTTGCGTCCACTTGATGACTTCCCCTTTGCTGTTTACCACTTCGACCCCACGGTAGGTCACGGTATTGCCGAGCACATAGTTGCCGAGGTTCAAAGAGGTACTGCTGAGATACTCATCACCGTAACCATTCCAATCGATGACCTTCACATCACTGAGTTTGGTGGTGGCGCCGAGATCATAGAAAGTCGGTTTGCCATCGGTGATGAAATAGGCCAGGTTCTTCGCATCGACATTGTTTGTCGCCATGCTGCTGGCAAACCAGTCCGCCGCCTTGCTAAACGCCGCCTCATAGTTGGTGCCACCATCGGCGGACATCCCCTTGAGGGCATCAAGCAGTATCTTCAATGCCCCACTATCGGCCAGATTGACACTGACACTGCCGCGAATAGTAGTATCGAAATCCGCGAGGAAGAGATTGACGGTCCCCGCATTGTCAGAGCCCGCGCTGGTCTTGAGGCTGGTAAAGACCTGCTCCAGCTGTGTACGGATCGTCTCCATTGCCTCGTCACCGATACTACCGGAACTATCAACGATGAAGGCAATGTTGTAGTTCTGACCCGGCAGCACCACGCTGCCATCCAGATCCCCCACCACGATATTGTGCTCGCTCCCATAGTTGCGAGTCTGGCTTCCCTGTTCCCCTTCCGTGCCCTGGAAATAACTCAGCCGGATGCTGTCATCGTCACTGGCCGTGTTGGTCTGATTTGCATGCAGCTCACGAGTGGTCGCCTCCACCTTAAGATCCACCTGACCTGCCTGGGCACCCGGCACCCGCAGAGTGAGGCCACTGAGGGAGACATCCAGGGCACTGTTGCTCCACAGGCCACTGCTCGCAGGCAGGCGGAGTGTGCCCTCCGCCCCGACCGTACCGAGCAGCTCATTCCCCTGATAGAGCTTGCTCCCTGCCGGCAAGCCGCTCAGCAACAAGCTGTCGAGTACTTCACTGCCATCGCGGTCCGTGAGGGAAACCTTGATATCGATCGGGTAATCCACCTGGGTCGGCTGTACCAGGGTCAGCTCCCCCGTGCTCTGATTGATCGCGTAAATGCCGTCATCGAACTGTACGTGTTCGATATCGTGGAGTGCCTTGATGACCCCGACGCCCCTTTCATTAACACTGAAATTAAACCAGGCATCATGGACTGAGTGGCCGCTCCCTTTCTGAACCACGTAATCGGCCCGGTTGCCGCGCAGCACGGCAATATCATCGCCCGTGTCACCATAGAGGCCATCGTTACCCAGACCGGCCACCAGGATGTCATTGTCAGTCCCGCCATAGAGGGAATCACCCTGCTCTGCGTTGCCGCCAACCAGCAGGTCATCTCCACCCTTGCCGTAGAGCATGTCGCCGCCGCCCTTGCTGCTCAGCAGGTAGTCATTCTTGGTATTGGATCCATTCAACTGATCATTGCCGCTGCTGGCGTCCCGCTTCGGAGCGCCGACTCCCAGATCGGTATGGTCGATATTGCCTGACTGGAAGCTGTCGGTGCTGATGCCAGCGCTCGGGAACCCCTGGTAGAGGGGGGTACCATTACCACTCAACACCACATCCACGGTGGGCTTGTCGGCCACCGCCGCCACATCGATCACCAGCTTGCCGCCGTTACTGAGGTTGGCACCGTCGCTTATCTGATAGCCAATGTTGGCATAGTCGCCCTTCATGTTGCCGACCAGGGCGCCGTTGCCGTTAGCGGCATTGGCGCTCGATTCATTCAGACCGGGCACGAAGCGCAGATGGCCCGCATTCACCTCGGCGTAGGAGATGAGGGATCCGGTTTGCACCGCAACCCACTGCCCTGTGGCATTGAGGTATTCGAGGGTACCGTTCAGGGGTAGGGTGTTGATCTGTACCCCGAGATCAGCTGCGGCCTGATCGTCGCTGGCACCGAACTGGGCCCAGGTCAGCACCTGGGGCTTGTCTTCCTGTCCGACACAGTGGCCCCCGGCCGCCGTCGGCGCCCGATCGTTGTCCACGATGGTGCCGATGGCGTCTTTGCCACCCACCGTCAGTGTCAGGGTCTCGTCCGCTTCGTCCACGCGGTCATCAACGGTCGGCA
>NZ_JAAROG010000002.1:0-21743 GCF_023093515.1 Aeromonas genomosp. paramedia | reverse complement strand
GCTCGCTCGCCGCGCTCAGGGTCACCTTGAAGGTCAGTGGGGTGCCCTCTTCCGCTTTCGCGTCGGCGTTGCTCACCCCCACCTTGGCGATGGTCGTTGGGTCAACACTACCTTGGTCAATAGCATTAGCAGTATTACCAGCAGGATCGGTAACGCTGACCGTCACCTGATAACGGCCTTCAGCTAACGGTGTAGTAACGTCCACACTGTAGCTGCCCCCCGGTTGTACGGTGGCCGTCAGCGTCTGCTGGTTGCCATTGACGTCGGTCACCACCAGGGTCACTGTGCTGCCAGGGGCGGCATTTGTGGTGCCCGTGATGGTCGGGGTGCTGTCGCCGGTGTTGTCCGGTGCAGTCACAGTGATGGAAGGCGCCGTGGTGTCGACGCTGCCATCGTCGGTGGCGGTGCCGGTATTGCCGGCAGGATCGGTCACGCTGGCGGTCACGTCATAGCCGCCGTCCGGCAGAGGGGTCCCCACATTCACGCTGAAGCTGCCATCCGGATTGACGGTGGTGATCAGGGTCTGCTGGTTGCCGTTGGCGCCGGTCACCACCAGGGTCACAGTGCTGCCGGGAGCGGCATCCGTGGTTCCGGTGAGGGTCGGGGTGCTGTCGTTGACGTTGTCCGGCGCAGACACCGTGATGGTGGGCGCGGCAAGATCGAGGAGCTCATCCTCGTCATCCTGCACTTCGGCCAGCGGAGCGGGATCGTCCGGATTGGCGGAATCAAAGCCGGCGGTTGAGATGGTGGCATCACCGGTTCTGTCGATGGTGATGAAGCCGCCGTTGCCGCTGGCACCCGCAACGCCGCCCACGTTGCCCGCAGCGGGTGCCCCGCCCGCCGCCGACGCTTCAAATGCCTGGGTCGGGTCAGTCCCTGCCAGAATCGCCTGCTGCAGGGCGGCGATGTCGTCAGGTACATCCCCCTGCCGTGCCAGCTGGGGCTCTTCAGAGTCGGGAGTGTTGCTCGGGCTCAGGGTGAAGGTGGTCTCCCCCCCCTGGAAGCTGGCCCCTTCAGGAGCAAGCAATACGGCATCCCTGGGCAGCACATCGCCTTCAGAAAGAAGCGTCTGGCTCCCGTCAGCGGCAACCAGATAGACTTTGCCTTGCAATTGGGTAACGACGACATCCTGATCCAGTACGATGCTCTTGCTGCTCATGGTTTCTCCTGAAATATCAATGGGCATAGATTTCCAGCCTCCAATGTGCCCGTTAGTCCGACCAGATACCAGTGAGAAAAATCGAACGAACAGACCGAAATGAGGCTTGGATTCGCGCCGAAAACGAAGGGTGTTTGAAGGGTAATAAAATTAGTTAAATCAATATCATCAAAAATGGCAGCATCAAGATGGGAGCCTTATTGGCTCCCATTTCATGTCGACTCAGGCCCCGGCCCAGAGCAGGATGGCCAGCAGTTGGGGAGAGATGATCCGCAGGAACATCACCAGGGGGTAGACGGTCGCGTATGACAGGGCGCTGGCGCCACTGGTGGGGTGCATGCCGTTGGCGAAGGCCAGGGCGGGAGGATCCGTCATGGAGCCGGCCAGCAGACCGCACAGGGTGAGGTAATTGACCTTGCCATAGTGGCGCGCCAGCACCCCGACCACCAGCAGCGGGATCAGGGTGATGGCCACGCCATACATCATCCAGGCGGGACCATCCCCGTTGATCAGGGTGTCAATGAAACCGGCCCCTGACTTGAACCCCACCACCGCCAGGAACAGCACTATGCCTATCTCCCGCAGCGCCAGGTTGGCGCTCGGCGGCATGAACCAGTAGAGCTTGCCGATGCTGCCGATGCGCGACAGGATGAGGGCCACCACCAGGGGACCGCCCGCCAGACCCAGTTTGAGGGCCGCCGGGAAGCCCGGCAGGTAGAAGGGAATGGAGCCGAGCAATACCCCCAATCCAATGCCGATGAAGACCGGCAGCATCTGCACCTGCTGCAGTTTTTGCTGGACGTTGCCGACCACGCTGGTCACGGCCTCGATGGCATCGAGCCGCCCCACCAGGTTCAGGATGTCGCCAAACTGCAGGCTGGTCTGGCTGGTCGGAACCAGCTCGATGCCGGCCCGGTTCAGGCGCGAGATGACCACATCGTATTTCTGCTTGATGTCGAGATCCCGGATCCGTTTGCCGAGCACCTGCTCGTTGGTGACCACCACCCGCTCGACCCGCAGATCCGTGCCCCGGGTGGAGAGGGAGGTATCCACCTCCTCCCCGAGCACCAGCAGCACCTTGTGCAGGGCGTGGCGCTCCCCCACCAGGTGCAGCAGATCGCCGAGCTCGATGCGCGAGTCGGGCTTGGGCACCATCAGTTCGTCACCGCGCTTGAGGCGGGAGCAGATGACATCGGCCTCGTCCAGGCTCGGGATCTCGCGGAGCATCAGGCCATGCATGTTGGGGTTGCGCACCGCGATATTGATGGTCTGCAGGCTCTCCTTGGTCTTGCCCGCCTGTTGCTCGAACGCGGCAGCTTCTTCGTCGATCTTGACGTGAAAAAAGATGCGAATGAGCCACATGGTGAGCAGGATCCCGCAGATCCCGAACGGGTAGGCAACCGCATAGCCCATCCCCATCAGGCCGGTGGAGCCCGGATCCGCCCCAAGCTCGGCCAGGATCTGCTGGCCTGCCCCCAGCGAAGGGGTGTTGGTCACGGCACCGGAGAAGACTCCGAGGATCACCGGCAGCGGCACGTCGAACAGCTGGTGCAGCGCCGCGGCCACCACGCAGCCGAGCAGCACCAGCAGGGCGGCGAAGCCATTGAGCTTGAGCCCCGAGCTGCGCAGGGAAGAGAAGAAGCCGGGCCCGACCTGGATGCCTATGGTGTAGACAAACAGGATCAAACCAAATTCTTGAATGAAATGAAGTGTTTGCTCATCCAGCTTCAGGCCGGAGAGCCCGGCAAAATGCCCCACTATGATGCCGCCGAACAGCACACCGCCAATCCCCAAACCAACGCCATAGACTCGCCAGTTTCCCAGCCAGAGTCCCAGCACCGCCACCAGCGACAACATGCTGATGGAAAGCGCGATCTCACTCATTTTTGCATCCTTTCCAAGCTGAACTGACCCTAGCTTGTCAGCAAACGAAGGGGGCAACTGTGGGATGCCGCACGAATTCAGGCTTTCATGGGCGCAAAAATACCAATTAAGGGTTAATCAGGCGACATAGCCATAGATGGCCACAAAGTGGCAGAGGCTCCCGCCCAGCACGAACAGATGCCAGATGGCGTGGTTGTAGGGGATCTGCCTGGCCATATAGAAGAGGGTACCCAGGCTGTAGATAAGCCCGCCAAGCCCCAGCAGCAGGAGCCCGGTGCCATCCAGATGGAGATAAAGCTGATAGACGACCACCAGGGACAGCCAGCCCAGCATCAGATAGGTGAACAGTGACAGACGCTTGAAGCGGTTGATGAACAGGAGCTTGAATACCACCCCGGCCAGGGCCAGCCCCCAGATCACCACCATCAAGCCCTGCGCCAGCGGGGTATCGAGCGCCACCAGCAGGAAGGGGGTGTAGGTGCCGGCGATCAGCAGATAGATGGCGCAGTGGTCAAGCAGCTTGCACCGGCGTCTGGCCACCGCCGATCCCATGCTGTGGTAGAGGGTCGAGGCGAGATAGAGCAGCACCAGGCTGGTGCCGTAGAGGGCGTAGCTCAGCAAGGCCTGGGGACCCTGATCCCAGCCCTTGTGCAGCAGCAGGATCAGGCCGATGATCCCCAGCAGCAACCCCAGCCCGTGGCTGAGACGATTGGCCCACTCTTCCCGTGGGGAATACCCCGTCACATCCGTCATCACCACCTCCAGCCAAAACCCGATCCACTCTAGCGGCCGACGTTTCAGGCTACAAGTGTTAGCTCAAAATAAAAGGGGGCAGGCCAGGAGGAGTCCCGCCGTCAGGAGGTGGCTGTTCCCCCCGCCCCTTTGGTGTATGCTCTGCGGCCGACGCCACCCGCGCAGATGGCCGTGTCTGTCCGTCACGGCGCGCGCCCGGTACTTTCTGCCCGACAGGCTGGTCTGGAGAACCTGATGAAGCTGACTGAACTGTTTACACAACCGGATCCTGACTTCGGCCAGGCCATGACGGCCCTGCTGGAGACCTTCCATCACTCGGATGACAGTCAGGCCCCCTATCAGCGCGACAGTTTCGTCCATCAGCTCGATCAGTCGTCCATGCCCGCCAGCGGCATAAGCACGACAGAGTACCTCACGCGACTCGCCGCCCTGGTACCCGGTGCCTCCCATCTCACCTCGCCCCACTACATGGGACACATGACGGCGCCCCTGCCGGCCTTCACCGCCGAGCTCTCCCGGCTGCTGGTGATGCTCAACCAGAACCCGATGAAGATGGAGTCCTCCCGCCTGCTCAGCTTCCTGGAGCGGGAGGTGCTGGCCAAGCTGCACCGCCTCGTCTATCGGGAGGACGACGGCTTTTACGAGGCGCAGATGCATGCCAAGGATGCCGCCCTCGGGGTCATGACCAGCGGTGGCACCATAGCCAACGTCACCGCCCTCTGGCTGGCCCGCAACCGGGCCTGTGGCGACGATCTGTTTTCCCTCTACGAGCAGGGCTACCGTGGCGCCGTGATCCTGGGGTCCAGGCTGATGCACTACTCCTTCGACAAGGGGATGGATCTGCTGGGGCTGGGGGCTTGCCGCGTCTGGCGTCTCGAGACGGATGCCGACAACCGGCTCTGCCTCTCGGCCCTCGAGCATGCGCTGGTTCGATGCCGGGAGCAAAAGCTCAAGGTGCTGGCCCTGGTGGGGGTCGCCGGCAGCACGGACTTCGGCTCCATCGATCCCCTGCCCGAGCTCGCCGCCATCGCCAGGCGCGAGCAGATCCACTTTCACGTGGATGCCGCCTGGGGCGGCCCTACCCTGTTTTCACCCCGCTATCAGGGCCTGCTGGATGGCATAGCGCAGGCCGATACCGTGACCCTGGACGGCCACAAGCAGCTGCTGGTACCGCTCGGTACCGGCATGCTGCTCTGCCGCCAGCCGGATCTGATGATGACGGTGAAGCGGGAGGCCCCTTACGCCATTCGCGCCAGCTCCTTCGATCAGGGCCGCTTCACCCTGGAGGGCACCCGTCCCGCCAACGCGCTCTATCTGGATGCCGCCTTCCAGCTGCTGGGCCAGCAGGGCTATGCCCAGCTTATCGACGCCAATTACGACAGGGCACGGCGGATGGCTGAGCTCATCGATGCCCACCCCGCCTTCGAGCTGATGTCGGCCCCCGTGATGAACCTGCTCTCCTATCGCTGCATTCCGCCTCACCTGCAGGGCAAGGCCCTGGACGAGGCGGCCAACGAGCAGATCAACGCCTTCAACGTGGCGTTGCAAAAGGCCCAGCGCGCCGAGGGGCACAGCTTCGTCTCCCGCACCCAGCGGGCGGTGAGCCGCTACGGCGCACAGCCGCTCACCCTGCTGCGCGCCGTCCTGCTCAATCCTCTCATCGAGGAGCGCCATATCCGCGGCTTGCTGGATGACCAGCTGCGACTCGGCAGCCTCGTTGCCAGCCAGCTGTTCGACCAGGCAGAACAACCGACAGCCAGTGCCATCCTTAGGGTGGCGACCCCGCAGCGGGGAACTGCATACTAAATGAACGGTCTTATTCATTTGCCGTTGCCTAACGGGCAGGTACACTGAGTGAAATTTTGAGGTTAGAGCCCAGCATGAAGCAGTTTATTGAATTCATTCCCCTGATCGTCTTCTTCGCGGTCTACAAGTTCTACGACATCTACACCGCCACCGGCGCCCTGGTGGTGGTCACCGGTCTCCAGCTGCTCTACAGCTGGGTTCGGTATCGCAAGGTCGAGAAGATGCAGCTGTTTACCTTCCTGCTGGTCGGTTTCTTCGGCGGCCTCACCGTCTTCTTCCACGACGACACCTTCATCAAGTGGAAGGTGACCGTCATCAATGCACTCTTTGCCCTCGCCCTGCTCATCAGCCGCTACGGCTTTGGCAAGAATCTCATCAAGCAGATGCTGGCCAAGGAGCTGCAAGCCCCCGACCGCGTCTGGGACAAGGTCAACCTCGGCTGGGTCGGCTTCTTCGCCCTCTGCGGCCTGCTCAACCTCTATGTGGCCTTCAACCTCTCCCAGGAGATGTGGGTCAACTTCAAGGTCTTCGGCCTGCTGGGCATGACGCTGGTGTTCACCCTGCTGAGCGGCGTCTACCTCTATCGCCACATGCCGGCCGAGCAAAAAGCAGAACAGAAAAAATAACCGCAATCAGAAAAGGACCCTCTCATGTGGTATCTCATCTACTCCGAAGATGTCGCCGGCAGCCTGCCCCAGCGCAAGCTGGCTCGCCCTGCCCACCTCGCCCGTCTGCAGGCGCTGCAGGATGAGGGGCGCCTGCTGACGGCCGGCCCCAATCCGGCCATAGATGCCGAGGACCCGGCCGATGCGGGCTTCACCGGCAGCACAATCATCGCCGAATTCTCCAGCCAGGCCGACGCCAAGGCCTGGGCCGATGCCGACCCTTATGTGGCGGCTGGCGTCTATGCCAGGGTGACCATCAAGCCGTTCAAGAAGGTGTTCTGAACCGGGCCCGGTTCGCATCATATTGAGCGCGAGAATGCAAAAGGCCGGACACTGTCCGGCCTTTTTACATCTGCGCGCCCTGGCAGCGGCAATCAGGCCCGCGCCACAAACCAGGGGTTGAGGATATCCGGCTTGTTGTAGGCAAGCGCTGAGCCATCGAGCTGGGTCACGGACCCACCCGCTCCTTCCAGCACCGCCTGCGCCGCCGCCGTGTCCCACTCGCAGGTAGGGGCGAGGCGCGGATAGAGCTCGGCGCCCCCTTCGGCGATGATGCAGAACTTGAGTGAGCTGCCCATGGAGACCAGCTCTATCTCGCCAAACGGAGCCAGATAGTCGAGGGTGGCCTGCGACAGGTGGTTGCGACTGCCCACCACGCGCCATGCTTGCCCATCCTTATGGGGGCGGGTCTGGATGACTTCATGCTGGCCATCGGCAACACGCCAGGCCCCGACCCCCTTGCCGCCATACCAGAGCTTGTCCAGCACAGGGGCATAGACCAGTCCCCAGACCGGCCTGCCCTCCTCGATCAGCGCAATGTTCACGGTGAACTCGCCGTTGCGGGAGACGAACTCCTTGGTGCCATCCAGCGGATCCACCAGCCAGTAGCGGGACCAGCCGCGCCGTGCCTGCATCGTCTCGGCGTCCGACTCTTCCGACAGCACGGGAATATCCGGCGTCAAGCGGGCCAACGCCTGCACGATCACCTCGTGCGCTCCCTGATCGGCGGCGGTGAGCGGACTCTCGTCCTGCTTGTACTCCACCGCGAAGGGCTGACGGTAGATGGACAGGATGGCGTCACCGGCGGCGCGGGCGATGGGCTCCAGTGCGGAAATGGCGGGTAAGAACATAGAAAAGATATCTCGCTCAAATGGTTAGCCAGTGTAACTGAGGAGGAGGTATCCAGCTTATAGCCGATTTGCCTGAGTTATTCCTTGCTAGTTCTGACAGACAAAAAGTGGCGCAATACGACTAATGATAAATGTGCCATTAAGGCAGTTTCATAAGGAAGTGACGCAATGAACCGAAAGACTCTGATCGCCGCCCTGCTGCTGGGTTGTCTGCCCCTGTTGAGTCAGCCTCTGCTCGCCGCCGACAAGCCGGCCACCATGGCCACCAGCGCCAAGGAGGCCGGCAAGATCAACCTCAATACCGCCAGTGCCGATGAACTCGCTGCGCTGAAGGGCGTTGGCGAGAAGAAGGCGCAAGCCATCGTCGATTACCGCGAGAAGCAGGGCAAGTTCACTACTGTGGATCAGCTGGCGGAGGTGAGCGGCATAGGGCCCGCCACCCTGGATGCGAATCGGGACATGATTATCGTCAAGTAACCGGTTTGAATCCCTATCATCCTGAGGGCGGCCTGTGGCTGCCCTATTTTTCTTCGGGTATCATGAGCCCACTTTGTATCTTCGGACTCATTCCATGAAAAAGACACCCCTCGTTGTTCGCAAGGCCGTCCTCCCCGTTGCCGGTCTGGGTACCCGCATGCTGCCCGCCACCAAGGCCATCCCCAAAGAGATGCTGCCGGTGGTCGACAAGCCGCTGATCCAGTATGTGGTGCGTGAGGCCATCGCCGCCGGCATCAAGGAGATCATCCTGGTGACCCACTCCAGCAAGAACTCCATCGAGAACCATTTCGACAAGAGCTTCGAGCTGGAGGCGACCCTGGAGAAGCGGGTCAAGCGCCAACTGCTGGAAGAGGTGCAGCACATCTGCCCGAAAGACGTCACCATCATGCACGTGCGCCAGGGCGAGGCCAAGGGCCTGGGCCATGCGGTGCTGTGCGCCCGCCCGCTGATCGGGGATCACCCCTTCGCCGTGCTGCTGCCTGACGTGCTGATCGACGAGGTGGCGAGCGATCTCAAGCAGGACAACCTGGCCGAGATGGTGCACATGTTCGAGGCGGACCAGATCAGCCAGATCATGGTGGAAGCCGTCCCCGAGAGCGAAGTGGACAAATACGGCATCGCCGACATCAAGGGCGAGGCCCTGAGCGCCGGCATGTCACTGCCGATGCAGGCCATCGTCGAGAAGCCGCCGCGCGACGAGGCACCCTCCAACCTGGCCGTGGTCGGCCGCTATGTGCTCTCCGCCAACATCTGGCCCTTGCTGGAGAAGACCCCCGCCGGGGCGGGCGACGAGATCCAGCTGACCGATGCCATCGCCATGCTGATGGAAAAGGAGCAGGTCAATGCCTACTTCATGAAGGGTCGCAGCCACGATTGCGGCAGCAAGCTGGGTTACATGAAGGCCAACGTGGAATATGCGGTGCGCCACCGCGAACTGGACGGCGAATTTACCGCCTGGCTCAAGCAGTTCGTCAAACAGTTGTAATTGCTGAAAATTCACGCAACATACAGAATAAAAGACTGGGCATCATTCGATGCCCATTTTCATTTTATAAACAAAAATTCAACCATTGATAGATAAAATATCGTCAAAAGCTCTCGTTGTAATTCAATCCTGCTTGTTTTATAAGGAATATGGCTTGTTCCTAGCCCTTGCATAAAATTTCTAAAAAAATATAAGACACAGGTGGAAGTTCCAATGAATAACCCGTCCAAAGGGACCTTTTTAGGTCACCCTAAAGGGCTCTTTTTGCTCTTTAGTACCGAACTCTGGGAGAGATTCTCCTACTACGGCATGCGTGCCGTGCTCGTCCTCTATCTGACCGACATGACGGCCAACGGCGGCATGGGCTGGACCCAGGCCGACGCCCTCAAGCTGTACGGCATCTATACCGGTCTGGTCTACATCACCCCGATCATCGGGGGCTGGCTGGCCGATACCTTCCTCGGTCAACGCCGCGCCATCCTGATCGGTGCCATCTTCATGGCCGCGGGTCAGTTTACCCTGGCCCTGCCCCACGCCATGTTCCCGGACATGGTTAACACCGTCTTCTACGCGGGCCTTGGCTTGCTGATCCTGGGTAACGGTCTGTTCAAACCGAACATCTCCACCATGGTGGGCGACCTGTATCAGGAAGGTGACCACCGTCGTGACGGTGCCTTCACCATCTTCTACATGGGCATCAACCTGGGCTCCCTGCTGGCAGGGGTGATCTGTGGTGCCGCCGCCACCGCCTACGGCTGGCAAGCTGCCTTCGTCAGCGCCGGTATCGGCATGCTGCTCTCTCTGGTGGTGCAAGCCACTATGGCCCAGCGCTTCCTCGGCGACATCGGCCGCGTGCCGGCTGCCCAGCGCGCCGCAGAGCAGCGCTCCAAGGAGCAGAAGGCCCCGCTGACCAAGCAGGAAGTGGATCGCATCAAGGTCATCCTGGTGCTGGGTCTGTTCACCATCATCTTCTGGGCCGGTTTCGAGCAGGCCGGTGGTCTGATGAACCTGTATGCACAGGAATATACCGACCGCATGATCGGCAGCTTCGAAGTGCCGACCGCCTGGTTCCAGTCCCTGAACCCCTTCTTCATCATCACGCTCGCCCCGATCGTGGCCGCCATCTGGATCAAGCTCGGCAGCAAGGAACCGAACTCCCCGGTGAAATTCGCCATGGGTCTGCTGTTCCTGGCCGTCGGCTTCCTCTTCATGATCGGTGCCGTGCTGGAGCAAGGCGGCGATCAGGCGGTCAAGACCTCCATGTTCTGGCTGGTCGGTGCCTACCTGTTCCACACCCTGGGCGAGCTCTGCCTCTCCCCCATCGGCCTCTCCATGGTCACCAAGCTGGCACCGCTGCGCCTGGCCTCCCTGATGATGGGTGCCTGGTTCGGCTTCGTCGCCCTGGCCAACTATGCAGCCGGTTTCATCGGCTCCTTCGTCGGTGAAGCGGGCCCGATCGCCATCTTCGGTGGCATCGCCCTGGCCGCCGTGATCAGCGCCCTGATCCTGCTGACCATGGCGAACCGCCTGGTCTACTGGATGCACGGCGCCGAAGGCCCTGCCAAAGAGGCCGACGAGCACGACAAGAAGCTGCAATCCGCCGCCGTCTAATCGGTCCGGACAGCACAACGCAAACAGGGCGCCCAATTGGGCGCCCTGTTTGTTTCGGCTCTAAAGCCGGCCTCAATGATGACGAACCTGCATCTTCAGGGCGCTGCCGTTGTCGCTGCGAAACTGCAGCTCGAAGGGCTCGTGCCAGCTGCGCTTGTGCAACCCATAGCGGCTGCTGCGCATCAGCCCGAGCGGCAATCCCCCCGAGCGCATCAGCCAGTGGGGAGAGGTGAGGCCCGCATTGGCAAACACCAGTCCGTCTTCCTGATCGAACAGCAATGCCGCCATGGAAAAGGAGTGGCGCAGACCCGACTCCAGCAGTTGCAGATTGAGGTAGTCGAGCAACCTGTGGGGCTGGGTCAGCAGCTGGCTCTCCTGCTGCTGGTATTGGCGATAGGGCCCGTTCATCAAGGAGCGCACCAGGGCGCCGCAGAAGGCGGCATCCACCCCCAGGATGGGCAGCTCCATCACCAGCACCAGCAGCTTGTCGTC
The DNA here is from genome assembly GCF_023093515.1 of Aeromonas genomosp. paramedia. Lineage (NCBI taxonomy): Bacteria > Pseudomonadati > Pseudomonadota > Gammaproteobacteria > Aeromonadales > Aeromonadaceae > Aeromonas > Aeromonas genomosp. paramedia. Next base: position 10,760 of record NZ_JAAROG010000002.1, on the reverse strand, counting down.
CAGCTTGAAGGTGTCGGGAATGAACAGATTGCCCATGCCGGCGAACGTCACCTGCCAGGGCCCCCACTCCTGCATGCCAGGTGGTGCCAGCCAGGCCAGCAGGCGGCTGGACGCCAGATCGTGGGCCCGGAAGAAGTCGATGTGCTCCATCAGCTCCAGTTGCTGGCTCTGGTGGGCGTTGCTCGTCAGGCACTGATCTATGCTGCGCCGGATCTGGCCATAGTCATCCACCGGCTTGATGAAGAAGTCGCTCGCCCCCGCCCGCAACGCCCGCTCGATGGCGGCCATCTGGTCCTGACCCGAGATGACGATGACAGGCACCTCGGGGTAGCGGGCCGCGAGGCAGGCGATCACCTCATGCCCATCCATGTTGGGCATGTTCAGATCGCATAACACGATATCGGGGTGATAGAGTGCGGCTGCCGAGAGCCCTTCGATTCCATCTTCGGCCTGAAAGACACAGGCCCCATCATGCTCGAGATAAGTGACCAGCGAGTGGCGAAAAACCGCTTCATCCTCCACCACCAAGATCCGTAGTCCGGCTTTTGACATCTTGACAAAGCTCTTATTAGTCAAACGGTTATTTGAGCACTAAGCCTAGATCATGGGAGCGCCATCTCGCCACCCAATATTGCCGGGCAGCCCCTTCAAATGGCCAGTCAGCCATCCAAGCATTTGAAATGGACTGATTATTTTGTCAGCAATTTATGCCGCTTCCCTGCCAAACGGGAGGGCTGCGCCCCATTCACCACGGGATGAAGGGGCACCGCGGCATCATCAGGCAGCCATCCATGGGCACAGTGAATTGTATGCGACCCCGCCATGAGGGATAATGCCCCCCACTCCAGATCGTGAAGCAGACCATGACGCCAGCCGAATACAGCGCCCTCGCCCATCCCAGACTCTCCCACCCGGCACGCAGCCTCTACACCCTGCAACTGCGCCGGCTGGTGCTGGAGAATCGGCTGCCCAGGCTCAACTATCCCGAACTCGGGCGCGCCCTGGCGGTGGTCGATCCGGGCAATCCCAGCGGGTTCTGCTATCAGGTCAATGCCCGCCAGCTCACCGAACTGCTCGATGAGCTGATGGAGGCCGAATTGTTGCAGGTCGAGGCACAGGTGGACAGTGAGCACTACCATCAGTGTCCCTTCCAGCTGCCCCTGCTGAGCCAGCGGGTGCGCAGCCCGCTGCCGGAGCGCCCGTTCCAGATGCATCTGCACTGGCGGCCGGATGAAGAGCTGCCCGCCCTCGCCCGCCTGTGCGGGGTGATCGATGCCAGCTACAGCGAAGAGGATCTGGGAGAGTTCATCGCCTACTGGCTGGGTCGCCCCGAGGTGTTCGACTCCCAGCATCAGTGGATGCTGAAGTTCATCCGGACCCTCAAGAGCCGGCGATACACAAGGCGCCAGCCGACCGAGGTGGCCGGTTATCAGCAGGTCACCCCGGCCCCCGTCGATTCGGGGCCGAGCAAGCGGGCGCAGGAGATGATCGAGGCCGCCAAGCGGCTGGCCCAGACCGAGGAGCCGGACAATGATTGATCCCGGATGCCCGCAGCAGGCACTATTAACCCCTTGCCACCCCAGCCCCAGCAGAAGGAGTATTCCATGACAGATCCGCACGACCCGCTGCGCCAGGAGCTGGAAGAGATCGAGGCCAAGCGCCGCAGGATCGCCAAGGCCAAACAGGATCATCGCGTGCACGATCCCGAGCTGAGCCAGCACGTGGGCGGTCTGCTCGAGCGCATCCGCCGCCTGCAGGCCCAGACCGGCGGTGGCCAGTACGACTACGAGACTCTGCGCAAGGAGTACGACGCCAAGGCCAATGCCGAGGTGCGCGAACTGCAGAAGGCGGCGCGCCAGGAGCGGATCCAGAAGCTGATCGCCCAGGCCGACCTCAACCCGGACTGGATCTTCGAGAAGATGGATGCCGGCGACCCCGCGCTGCAATACCCCATAGAGACGGCCCGCTACTTCATCAGCGGCTTCGAGCATTGGGAGAAAAGCGGCGGTGGCTGCATGCTCATCTATGGCGACTACGGCACCGGCAAGTCCACCCTGGCGGGCGCCGTGGCCCACGAGCTGATCGAACGCCATCAGAAATCGGTGATCTTCCAGCAGTGGGCCTCCATCGTGGACAGGCTCTTCTTCAACGTCATCCAGGATCAGGAGGAGCGCAACCAGTACCGCCGCGCCCTGGAAGAGGTGGATCTGCTGATCATCGACGAAGTGGCGGCCAACCGCGCCAAGATGGCGGAGAGCCAGTCCAGCTTCCTCGGCCACCTGCTGCGCCGCCGCCGCAACCTCTCGAAGAGCGTCATCATCATCACCAACCACAGTCCCCAGAGCCTGCATCAGGCCATAGGTGACTTCAGCTTCGAGGCGATCAAGGCGTTCAACCCGGTGGATATCCACCTGAGCGGCCCCAGTCGTCGCCCCAGCATAGGCCACTACAACGGCTGATCCAGTGCGAGCCCGGCCACTGGCCCGGGCTCGCCGCATTTCCCCCTTCTCAAATAAAAACAACTCTCATTTACAGCGCCATGCCAACCCTTTAGGCTGACCCTTTCGCCACAGGGAGCAGCACAATGCCAACCACACTCATCTTCGGAGCCAGCCGCGGGCTGGGCCGCGCCTTCACCGAACACGCCCTTCGCCAGGGTCACAGGGTCCTGGCCCTGGTCCGTAACCCGGCGATGGCCGCCGAGCTGCGCACCCTGGGAGTCGAAGCCATCGAAGGGGATGCGCTGGACTCGGCCGCCGTGCAGCAGGCTTGCGCGCAAGCGGGCCCGGGTACCCGGGTCCTCTCCACCCTCGGTAGCTTCCGTCAGCCGCAACCAGTGGATTATCAGGGCAACCGCCACGTCATCGACGCCATGGAGCAGACCGGGCTCACCCGCCTGCTGCTGGTGACCTCCCTCGGCTGCGGCGACAGCTGGCAATACCTGCCCGAGCGGGCCAGGGCGGCGTTTGGTCACGAGGTGCGCTTGAAGAGCCTGGCGGAGAGCTGGCTGCAGACCAGCGCGCTCGACTGGACCATCCTCAGGCCGGCCGGCTTGCAGGATGGGGAGGCCACCGGCCGTGCCGAGCTGAGCCAGGGCAAGGAGGTGCACGGACTGGTGCGCCGCGCCGATGTGGCCGCCCATGGGCTGCGCCTGCTGGCCGACGAGGCTGCGCTAGGGCAGATCTACGCCATCGGCGATCCCGAGCTCCATCGCGCCTGAGCCATCCACAACCCAATACAGCACATAAAAAAAACGGTCAGCCCTTGGGCTGACCGTTTCACACTCTCTAGCCGCCGCGTTATCTCGCCTGGCTGGCGGCCGTGTCGCTTGCCACCGGGTTGGCAACCGGCAGCGACCGCTGACGCCAGCGCAGCAGCAGGCAGGCGAGGCCGCCATGAAGCAGTGCCAGCCCCCAGAGTTGCCACCAGTAGCGCGACACCTGGCTGAACTCGGCCTCCATCTGGTTCAGGCGCAGGAATCCCTCTATGGCAGGCGTGCTCGGCACCCACTGGGCCAGCCAGTTGAGGGGGGTCGGGATCAGCTCCAGCGGCCAGATGAAGCCGGCGAGGAAGACCAGCGGCAGCGAGGAGATGAGCACTACCTGGGTCGGCAGGTCGCGACGGGTAAACAGAGCCCCCAGCACCACCCCGAGCCAGGTGGTGGCCAGCAGGAAGGGCAGGGTGAACAGCCACAAGGCGGCCGGCTCTGCGGTGCGGGCTATGCCGTAGTGGTCGAAGCAGAAGCCGAAGAAGTAGGTCACCGGCAGCACGAACAGCCCCCCCACCACCAGGGTGCGGGCCAGCAGCAACGCCAGCACGGGCGCCTGCTGCCAATAGCCGTGCTCCCCTCGCCCGCTTCGCTGGTTCTGGGTCGCCCCCAGAATGCCGGTGCCCATCAGCAGCACCTGGTGCAGGATCAGCACGAAGACCGCCGGCACCACGTAGTTCACATAGCCCATGGACGGGTTGAACACAGGCACCACGTTGAGCCCGACCGCATTCCAGCCCATGGCCGCCTGGGGCAGCGCCTCGCCGTGGCTCAGCAGCCGGGCTACCTTGATCTGAGCGGCCAGGGTGCCTCCGGCCTGGGCCAGCCCCTCGGCTATGGTGCCGTAGACCAGGAAGTAAGAGGCGTCGCCGGCATAACCCAGGGTGACGCTCTTGCCCAGCATCAGATCCCGGTAGAAGTGACGGGGAATGTGCAGTATGCCGCTCGCCTTGCCGGTCAGCATCCACTCCCGCGCCGGTGTCAGGCTGTCGACCCGAGCCACCAGTTTCACCTGAGGCGTCGCATCGGCCATGAACTCCAGCTGACGGGAGAGCTGGCTGCCGTCATCGTTGACCACCACCACAGCCTCTTCGCGAGGCAACTGATGCAGATAGGGCTGCGGATAGAGGAAGGAGTAGAAGAAGACGCCGCCAAACAGAGTCAGCATGATGGCCCTGTCCGCCAGCAGGGTGCGCAACTCGAGACGCACCAGATCCCAGAAACCCATCATGATTCAGGCTCCTTGGTGGCCAGCTGGCGGGCAGCATGGGCCTGGGGTTGATAGCGCCGCACGACCAGCAGCAGCGGCAGCAGGAACAGCAGCAGGGCGCCGAACTGGGGCAAGGCAGCCGTCAACGGCTGGCCGTAGTTGGTCTGGCCTATCTGCAGCTCGACATAGTGGGAGATGGGCAGCAGGCTGCGCCAGAACTGGGCCACATCCCCCATGGCGCTGACCGGGAAGGTGACCCCCATGAAGGCGAACCCAGGCGCCGTGTAGGCGCCCGCCAGGGAGAGCGCCCGGGCCGGATCCCGGATGACGCCGTAGAAGAAGGCTCCCATGCTGACGCAGGCAGCCGAGGCCAGCCCCAGACCCAGCGTCAGCACCAGCCAGCTCCCCTGCATGGGATAACCCAGCGCCTTGAACAGCAGCAGGCTCCACGCCAGCCCCCACCCCCACCCGATGAGCACATGGGGCAGCAGGGTGCGCCAGAGGCCGAACCAGACCCCTCTGGTGGTCCAGTCCAGGCCGAGTCGATCTGTGCGGGCCAGGGCATTGAGGCCATAGAGCACCACCAGGATCTGCCACACCGCGGGCAGCAGGGCACTCAGCAGAAACTGGGCGTAGCTGGAGTTGATGTTGTAGAGCGCCGTCACCTGGCTGGCGATGGGCACGGATTGCCCCAGCGCCCCGGGCAGCGCCTTGCCGTCGGCCATGGCCTCCAGCACGCCCACCTGACCGTTGAGGGTGCCCACCACCTGGGCCAGGGCCGCGTTGACCAGCTTGGCGATCAGGATGAACTGGCCGTTGTTGAACACTGTCACCCTGGGCTGGGTGCCCTCCCGGGCATCCCGCTCCAGGTGGTTGGGGATCACCACCAGGGCATAGATGTCCCCTCCACGCAGGGCCCTGGCACCCTCGTCTATGGTGTCAAACTGCTGCGCTATCTTGAGCCCGGCCGAGCCATCCAGCGAAAATGCAAGCTGGCGGGAGAGGGTGCTGCGATCCAGATCCACCAGACCCACCTTGAGATCCCGCGCCAGCCCCGCCGAGAAGATCCAGCACAAGAGCCCGATCAGCAGCAGCGGGATCCAGCTGGTCAGGGCCCGGCTGAAAGGGTCTTGCCACAGCAGCCGCCATTCGCGTCCCATCAGAGTTCGACCAGCACGCTCATGCCAACCCGCAACCCCTCAACCGGTTGCAAGGGGCGCGCCTCCACCTGGAAGCTCTTCATGTCGAACCCCTGACGGGTGTCTGTGGCTCGCCAGGTAGCGAAATCCCCCATCGCGGCCACATGGGACACCTTGAAGCGCACAGTCTGATCGCCAAGGCCCGGGATGCGGGCATCAAACTCGGTGCCGACCGGGAAACGGGGCAGCAGATCCTCGCGTACATGGAACTGGGCCCAGGCATCCTTCATGTCGAGCAGGGTCACCACAGGGAAGCCCTGGGGCGCCAGCTCGCCGCTGCGCAGCAGCACCTGGGCGACTTCCCCCTCGTGCGGGCTGGCGATGCGAGTGTCCGCCAGATAGGCCTCTACCTCGGCCACCCCGCCTGCCGCCATCTTGGCCTGCTCCCGCGCCGCGACCTTGGTCTCCTCCCGCGCCCCTTCCAGGGTCATCTGATATTGCTGCCAGGCCATGCCTTCGCTGTATTTGGCCGCCTGCCAGGCCGTCCAGGCCTCGTCACGCTTTTGCAGCGGCATGACGCCGTCCCGATGCAGGCTGGCGATACGCTCATAGGTCTTGCCACGAAGCAGGGCGGCCGCCTTGGCTTGCTGCCACTGATCCTTGGCCGCGGCTATCTGCTGGGCCCGCGCCCCCTTCTCGGCCTCCTGCGCCATGGCACCAGCGGCCGCCTGACCAGCCTTGGCCTGGCTCAGCTTGGCCTCGATCTCGGGGCTCGCCAGGGTGAACGCCAGCTGACCCTTGGCCAGTTGATCCCCCTTCTTCACCAGCACCTCGTCGATGCGCCCCGCCACCTTGGAGGAGACAGAGTACTGCTGCGCCTCAATCTGGCCCTGCAGGCGCACCGGCTCCGGCTGATAGGCCAGCCAGAAACGCCAGCCCAGCCAGATGACCAGCAGCACCAGGGCAAGTGGCAGCAACCAAGGCTTGCCCTGGCTCATCTTCTTCTTGATGGGGGGATGACTCATGAATTCACCTCGACAAAAGGGCGACCCTTGGCGGTCGACACAGTGGTGGACAGATGGACCTGCTGGGTCGAAGTCATGAATTCACCTCTATCGCCTGACCATGCTGATATTGATTGAAACTGTTCATCTGCCCCGAGAGCGCCAGCAGGCGGGCCAGGGAGACCACGTATTGGTAGGCTGCGGCGGCACGTTGGGTCTTGACCCCGGCCAGCTGGCTCTGGGCATCCACCACATCCAGGGAGGTGGAGAGTCCCTGGCCGAATGCCTTGTCCCGCAGCCGCACGTTCTCCTCCGCCAGGGCCTGGGTCGAGGAGAGGGCATGATACTCCTCCAGCCCCTGCGCCGCCTCGCGCCAGGTCTTCTCGACCAGCAGCTCCAAATCCTGGCGGGTCTTGGCCTGCAGCAGATTGACCTGCAGCTCGGCACTCTTGGCCGCCTGCACCGTCTCGGAGCGGCCGTCGCGGCTCACCAGCGGCATGCTGACCCCGACCCCGACCAGCCAGTCCGGCGTGGTCTTGGACACGATGGAGTCATCTTCATAGAGGTTGTAGTTGCCAAACAGGAAGAGCTCGGGGGCGTATTTGCCCTTCTCCAGCTTGATCATGCCCTGGGCCTGCTCCTTCTTGGCCGCCAGCAACTTGAGGCCGGGGTGCACCGCCAGGGTCTCCTCCACGAAGGGGGTGAGCTGCGGCATCCCCTCGTTGATGAAGAGCCGGGTGTTGGGCTCCGCCTGCTTGAGCTTGAGCATGTGGCCTAGGGCCAGCTGGGCTATCTCCAGGCTGCGCCGCGCCTTCTGGGTATCGATGCGTGCCCTGTCATAGGCCGACTGGGCGGAGAGTCGCTCGACCTTGGCTATCTGGCCCTGGGCTTCGAGCTTTTTGGCATGATCCAGGTGGTGGGCCAGCCCCTGTTCGATCTCCTGCTTGGTCTGCACCACCTGGGCCGCCAGCACCACGCCGAAGTAAGTCTGGGAGAGGCTCTCGAAGGTGGACTGCTGCTTGAGTACCAGCAACTGCTGTGCCTCGCTCACCTGCGCCTGGCGGATGTCCTGGGCCGCATCGATGCGCCCGCCGGTGAAGAGGGGCCACAGCATCTTGACCGAGCTGGTCACCACGTTCTGCTTGGTGAGGGGAGTGACGAAGTCGCTGGGGCTGAGGTTGAGCGCCTGCATGACGGGGCCCAGCACCTTGCCGAATTCCGGGTGATTGGCGATGGGATTCAGATCCAGCATGTCCAGCTCCATCGGCTGATCGAGGTGGGTATAGCTGGCCCCCACATCCACCTTGGGCAGGTACATGCCCTTGGCCGCCTCGCGCAGTTGCTCTGCCCGCGCCACCCCGGCCTGCTCCGCCGCCAGGCCGTCATCCTGCTGGATGACCCGGCTCCAGGCCTCGGTGAAGCTGACGGTCTGCGCCTGCGCCGAGCCCAGCATGGCTCCCAGCAGGCCCGGGCAGAGCAATTTGATGAACCTTGACGTCATACATCCCCAATTTATGTTTGTAATAAAATTGTGTGGAGCCTTTGCTCGATTCAGGCTCGCTATCATAGCGTAAACAGGCCCCGGAAAGAGACTGCCAAATCACCGAGTCCCTCACTCATTTGACCCTGACCATGGTCCCAGACAATATGTCTGATTTTCAAGCACTCCTGAATTTGCAAGCCTTGGCGCGACGTTTTTTTCAGAAAAAAATGGCTGACGCTCAAATACTAACCTTTTCTCCTGACTAAAAAATGCGTAATATACGCCGCCCTAAGCCGATGGTAACCGTGGAATGCAGATAGGTCCCCACACGCTTGAAACTCCCTTGATCGTGGCCCCCATGGCCGGTGTTACAGACCGACCATTTCGTGAACTTTGTTTACGTTTGGGAGCAGGCATGGCCGTTTCCGAGATGCTGCTGGCCAACCCGGATGTCTGGGATACCCAGAAAACCAGGATGAGAATGGGCCACTCTGCCGAAACCGGACTGCGATCGGTCCAGATTGCCGGAGCCGACCCCGAGATGATGGCGTTTGCTGCCCGCTACAACGTGGAGCAGGGCGCTCAGATCGTCGACATCAACATGGGATGTCCGGCAAAAAAAGTGAATAAAAAGTTGGCAGGCTCCGCCCTGCTGCGCCAACCCGATCTGGTCAGATCCATCTGCCAGGCCGTGGTGAATGCAGTAGAGGTACCTGTCACCTTGAAGATCCGCACAGGATGGGATCCGGATAACCGCAATGGCGAGGAGATCGCCCGAATCGCCGAAGATTGCGGTATCGCGGCCCTTGCCGTGCATGGTCGTACCCGCTCCTGCCTCTACAAGGGTGAAGCGGAGTACGACACTATCAGGGCGATTAAGCAGGCCGTATCGATTCCTGTTGTCGCCAATGGCGACATAGACAGCCCGGAGAAGGCCCGGTATGTCCTCGACTATACCGGCGTCGACGCCGTGATGATCGGCCGTGCTGCGCAAGGACGACCCTGGATTTTCCGGGAAATCCGTCATTTTCTTGAGACGGGCACCAAGCTGCCGCCTCCCGACAGGGAAGAGGTTCGCACCCTGATGAACGAGCATGTTACCAACCTGCACCAGTTTTACGGTGCATATCTGGGAGCGCGCATTGCCCGTAAACACGTGGGCTGGTATCTGGATGAAGAAGAGACGGGCCGAGAATTCCGTAAGCACTTCAATGCCCTGGATTGTGCAGACGCACAGTTGAACGCGCTTGAAATGTATTTCGATGGATTAGGTTAACGCATAACTAAAGAGCCGACCGAATATGTTCGAACAAACCCTGACTTCTGATGCATTGGTAACAACTACTCACAATCACGCTGCCGAGCCGACCCAGCGCCCCCTGCGTGACTCTGTGCAACAGGCCCTGCGTAACTACCTGGCCCAGTTGAACGGTCAGGAAGTGATTGATCTGTACGATATGGTTCTCTCCGAAGTCGAAGCCCCCATGCTGGACGTGATCATGCAGTACACCCGTGGTAACCAGACTCGCGCCGCCGTGATGATGGGCATCAACCGTGGCACCCTGCGCAAGAAACTCAAGCGCTACGGCATGAACTGATTCCAGTCATCCTGCTGCAGTGCAGATAAGGGCGTATCCCAGCGATGGGATACGCCTTTTTCTATGGCCGACGTTCCTGACAGCGCCTTACTCCACGGCCAGCTTGATGCCGAGTCCCACGAACAGCCCCCCCATCAGGCGATTGAGCCAGCGTGCCAGCCGGGCAGGCAGGCGCACCTTGCGACTCGCATAGGCGGTCGAGAAGGCCAGCAGGTGGCACCAGATCATCCCGTTGAGGTTGAAGATGCAACCCAGCACGATAAACGCCAGCGCCTTCTGCGGCGCATCGGGGGCGATGAACTGAGGCACAAAGGCGAGGAAGAAGAGCGCGACCTTTGGGTTGAGCACATTGGTGAGCAACCCCTGCCGGAAGATGCGCCCATAAGAGAGCGCAGGCAGCGATACCGCGGGCTCGCTCGCAACGGATGAGCTTGCACCTTGCCTGAGCAGAGAAATCCCCAGATAGACCAGATAGAGCGCCCCCATCAGCTTGATGACGGCGAACAGCTCGGCAGAGGCACTCAGCAGCGCAGACAGCCCCAGCGCCGCCGCCAGCACATGCACCATGGTGCCCGTGCCTATGCCCAGTGCGGCCACCGAGCCCGCTCGCCAGCCTTGTGAGCCACTGCGCAGCATGATGAGCAGGGAGTCCGGCCCCGGCATCATGTTCAACAGCAGGCCAGAAACGATAAACAACGCCAGATCGTGGATCCCCAACATACACAGCTCCCTTGCCGATGAAACTCACAGTCTATGGATCCAGCCCGTCTTGTCACTCCCCCGTTACGGCAATAGTGAACATAGGCAGGAGGCATAACCAAGGGCGATCAGGGTTGGTGGAGAGAGTAGAAGAGTCGAAAGGTAAGCAAGTGGGTAAACAACGGGCCATGTATTTGGATCAGATGACCTGGGCATCCTCTGAACCATCAGAAAATCGGTGCTGAAGCACAGAATGTCAGGCAATAAAAAACCCCGCTCATCGAGCGGGGTTTCTTGTATTGGGTGCCTGGCAGTGTCCTACTCTCGCATGGCGAATGCCACACTACCATCGGCGCTAC
>NZ_JAAROG010000019.1:0-162645 GCF_023093515.1 Aeromonas genomosp. paramedia | reverse complement strand
GCGCCGATGGTAGTGTGGCATTCGCCATGCGAGAGTAGGACACTGCCAGGCACCCAATACAAGAAACCCCGCTCACTCGAGCGGGGTTTTTTATTGCCTTAAAATCAGTGCGTTGACTGATAATTGAGCTTTAACACTCCTGCAGTTTGACGATGAGCTCCCTACTCTCCCAAAACCTCTCCCCCTTTTCTGTTCGATATTTATCCATCGGTGCGGCGTGCTGGATATAAAAAGCACAGAATGTGATGACTCTACCTTTCTTGTGATGCCTGCTCTGCTTTAATTCGTCTGCCCACGTTCGATGGGCCAAGGAATCACAATAATCTGAGGAATGGACACATGTTCAAAAGAACAGTAACGATGATGCTGGCGGCGGGAACCCTGGTATTAGGCGGTTGCGCATCCAATGGCGGTGCAGAGCAGGCTGCAGACAACAGCGACTTCGGTGGCAAGTCCATCTACCTGCGGGGGGAGATGAACGACTGGATGGCGACCGATGAGAGCAAAGTGGTCAAGGTGGCCGACAAACTCTACATGGCCAAGGGAACACTCAAGAAAGAGTGGGCTCCCTACAAGTTCAAGTTCGCCGACTCCGGCTGGAGCTGTGGCACCAACTTCGGCTACAAGAGTCCGAGTGACGGCGTCGCCGTGCTGGGCGGAGAGCCTGTGCCGGTCAACCCCTGCTCCAAGTATGAGGACATGAAGTTCTCGCCGGATGCCGATGGTGTCTACGAGTTCTATCTGAATATGGCGGGTGAGACGCCGAGCGTGTACGTCAAGAAGCCCTGAAATTCCTCCTCCCGTTAAATTCATCGGGAAATGAACCGGTTAAATGCCCTGGCCCAAATATCTGCTGGCCGGGGCATTTTTTTAGGATAGAATCGGCGCCCCGTGAGAGAGATACTATATATAGTGCTATATGGTTAACATAAGACCTATTGGTTGTGTTTTTGACTCTGTCATGACGTTGTTGCATTCACATAAGGTGGCTTGAAAATGGCTAAATCCAACCCTGTTCTGGAGAGTGGACCCAACTCTGCCCTCATCCCCATGCAGGAAACCTCCCTCGAGATCTGGGACAGCAAGTATCGCCTCAAGAGCAAGGATGGGGCGCTCATCGACGGCACCATAGACGAGACCTATCAGCGGGTTGCCCGTGCGCTGGCGGCCCAGGAGAGCGAGCCCGATGCCTGGTATGAGCCCTTCCTGTGGGCCCTGCGCAATGGCGCCATCCCGGCGGGTCGTATCACCTCCAATGCAGGGGCCTTCGAGCACAAGCCGGCCACCTCGACCATCAACTGCACCGTCTCCGGCACCATCGAAGATTCGATGGATGACATTCTCGGCAAGGTGCACGAGGCCGGCCTGACCCTGAAGGCGGGCTGCGGCATCGGCTATGACTTCTCGACCCTGCGTCCGCGCGGTGCCTTCGTCTCCGGCGCCGGGGCCTATACCTCGGGCCCGCTCTCCTTCATGGATATCTACGACAAGATGTGTTTCACCGTCTCGTCGGCGGGTGGCCGTCGTGGCGCCCAGATGGGCACCATGGATATCCGCCACCCCGACGTGATCGAGTTCATCCAGGCCAAGCGGGAAGATGGTCGCCTGCGCCAGTTCAACCTCTCCCTGCTCATCACCGAAGAGTTCGTCAAGGCGGTGAAAGAGGATGCGCCCTGGCGGCTCATCTTCCCCTACACCGCCAAGGAGGTGGAGCAGGACGGCATTGCCCTGGACGATCCCGAGCAGGTGATCTGGGCGGACTGGCCGAACAAGGAGGGAGTGGTGATCAACGCGCTGGGGCAGGTGGCCTGCAAGGTCTACAAGACCCTGCCTGCCCGCAAGCTGTGGAACGTCATCATGACCTCCACCTATGACTATGCGGAGCCCGGTTTCATCCTGATCGACAAAGTGAACGAGATGAACAACAACTGGTTCTGCGAGGAGATCCGCGCCACCAACCCCTGTGGTGAGCAGCCCTTGCCCCCCTATGGCGCCTGCCTGCTGGGATCGGTCAATCTGACCAAGTTTGTGCGCGAGCCCTTCACCGAGCGGGCCGCCTTCGACTGGCCGGCGTTTCGCAAGGTGGTGGCCATCTTCACCCGGATGCTGGACAACGTGGTGGAGATCAACCAGCTGCCTTTGCCCAGGCAGCGCGAGGAGATCACCGCCAAGCGCCGCCACGGCATGGGCTTCCTCGGGCTGGGGTCCACCCTCACCATGCTGCAGATCAAGTACGGCTCTGCTGCCTCCGTGGCGTTTACCGAGCAGGTCTCCCAGGAGCTGGCCATGACCGGCTGGCAGGAGTCCCTGGCGCTGGCGAAGGAGAAGGGCCCGGCCCCCATCATGGAGCAGGAGTTCGAGGTGACCGGCAAGATGCTGCGGCTGCGCCCCGAGATGGCGGCCGATGGCATCAAGCTCGGCGACAAGGTGAAGGGCAAGGTGCTGCATGCACGCTACAGCCGCTATATGCAGCAGGTGGCCGAGGTGGATCCCGCCCTGGTGGCCGCGCTGGCCGAGGTGGGCGGGCGTTTCACCCACCACAGCAGCATAGCGCCGACCGGCACCATCTCTCTGTCGCTGGCCAACAACGCCAGCAACGGCATAGAGCCGAGCTTCGCCCATCACTACAGCCGCAACGTCATCAAGGCGGGCAAGAAGAGCAAGGAGAGCGTGGATGTCTACTCCTTCGAGTTGCTGGCCTATCGCGAGCTCGTCAACGCCGGCGCCATGCCCTACACCGAGGATGAGGCCTGCCGTCTGCCGGATTACTTCATCACCGCCGACGACATCAGCCCGGCCCAGCACGTGGACATCCAGGCCGCGGCCCAGCGCTGGATAGATTCATCCATCTCCAAGACCGCCAACGTACCGACCGACTTCCCGTTCGAGCAGTTCAAGGACATCTACATGTATGCCTCGGACTCTGGCCTCAAGGGCTGCACCACCTTCCGCTTCAACCCCGAGGCCTTCCAGGGGGTGCTGGTGAAGGAGAAGGATCTGGAGAACACTCAGTACGAGTTCACTCTGGAGGATGGCTCCGTCATCACGGTGAAGGGGAACGAAGAGATCGAATACGATGGCGAGCTGCACACCGCCGCCAACCTCTACGACGCCTTGAAAGAAGGCTATTACGGCAAATTCTGAGAACAGATTATGGTCAAGAAGATCGACAGGAAAATCGTCGCCTACAAGGTGAAAACCCGGGATGAGCCGCAAGAAGCACCGGCTCCCCAGGATGACGTGGTGCACATGCACGAGACGGTGCTGCGTCCGGAGCGGCTGATGGGCACCACCTACAAGCTGAAGACGCCGGAGCATGTCTCCGAGCACTCGCTGTTCATCACCATCAACGACATCATTCTCAACGAGGGCACAGTCCACGAGACGCGCCGTCCGTTCGAGATCTTCATCAACTCCAAGAGCCTGGAGCACTACCAGTGGATAGTGGCGCTGACCCGCATCATCTCGGCGGTGTTTCGCAAGGGCGGGGATGTCACCTTCCTGGTGGAGGAGCTGAGGTCCGTGTTCGATCCCAAGGGGGGCTACTGGAACAAGGGCAAGTATGTGCCGTCGCTCATCGCCGAAATTGGCAACGTGATCGAGACCCATCTCACCGAGATCGGCATGCTCAAGGCCACCGGGCTGGATGAGCACCAGCAGGCGTTTCTGGCCGAGAAACAGGCACAGATCCAGGCCGAACAGGAGGCTGACGCCCAGCAGTCAGGCAGCGGCTTCCCGGCCAGTGCGGCGCTCTGCTACAAGTGCCACACCAAGGCGCTGGTGCAGAAGGATGGTTGCATGACCTGCCTCAACTGCGGTGATTCCAAGTGTGGCTAATGGGGCCCACAGGAGCATAAATCAGCTTAAAAGACCGGCCTGTGGGCCGGTCTTGTTTATTGATTGCTTTATATACAGTCAGTTAGGACGGGCAAGGGAAATGTTGCACACCGGTAAATTCGGGCGTAGCGTGAGGGGTAATAAAACTGTCACGGCCGTGTGGTTTCAATGACATCTGAGATTCACACACGTGGCACCTTCAGTGCCAAGGAGGATGCTTATGGACAACACGGACCGAAAGCTGTTTATCCTGGATACCAACGTTCTGCTTCACGAACCCCTCGCCATCTACTCCTTCAAAGAGCACGACGTGCTCATCCCCATGACGGTGCTCGAAGAGCTCGACAACATCAAGGATCGCCAGAAGGACGTCAGCCGTGATGCCCGCATCGCCATCCGAGCCCTGGAAGACGTGTTCCGCGATGCGACCCCGGAGCAGATAGTGCAAGGGGTGGCGCTGGCCGGCGAGGCGAGCGGTCGCATCTCCATCTTCAGCGATCACCATCTGCCCCAGGATGCCGAGGTGTTCACCGACAAGGAGGCGGACAACCGCATCATCAACGCGGCCCTCTACCTGCAAAAGCACGAGATGAAACGCCAGGTGGTGCTGGTGACCAAGGACATCAACATGCGCCTCAAGGCCAAGGGGGCGGGCCTTGCCCACGTGGAGGATTATCGCAGCGACCAGCTGATCGACGACATCCGCCTGCTGGCCAAGGGCTTCCAGGTGGTGCCAGGCAGCTTCTGGGAGCGGGTTGGCGAGTGCGACAGCGAGACCCATGGCCGCGACACAGTCCACGTGATCGACTCGAACCTGCTGGAGGGGGTGCACGTCAACCAGTACCTGCTGGACGAGGAGAACTTCTTTGCCGCCAGGGTGCTAAGCCACGACGGCAACAAGATCCGCCTCAAGGATCTGGGCCGCGAGCGGCTGATGTCACGCAAGGCCTGGGGGGTGCATCCCAAGAACATCTATCAGGGCATGGCGCTGGACGCCCTGCTGGATCCGCACATCGATCTGGTGATCCTGACCGGCCCGGCGGGCTGCGGCAAGACCTTGCTCGCCATGGCGGCGGCCCTGGAGCTGGTGATCGAGAAGGGGATCTACGAGAAGGTGATCGTCACCCGCAACACCCCGGAAATTGCCGAGAGCATCGGCTTCCTGCCCGGCACCGAGGAGGAGAAGATGATGCCCTGGCTGGCGGCGGTGACCGACACCCTGGAGGTGCTGCACAAGCAGGACGAGAACATGAGCGGGTCTCTCAGCTACATCATGGAGAAGGCCAACATCCAGTTCAAATCGGTCAACTTCATGCGCGGGCGCAGCATCCAGAACACCTTCGTGCTGCTGGACGAGTGCCAGAACCTGACCGCCTCCCAGATCAAGACCATCATCACCCGCTGCGGCGAGGGGACCAAGATCGTCTGCTCCGGCAACCTGGCCCAGATAGACTCCAACTACCTGAGCCCGGTGACCTCGGGTCTGACCTACATAGTCGAGCGTTTCAAGGACTTCGACGGCAGTGCCAATATCTTCCTGAACGGCGTGGTGCGCAGCCGGCTGGCTTCGTTCGCCGAGGAAAATCTCTGATTCAACGCAATCTCTGCATGAGAAAGGGGAAGCCGGACGGCTTCCCCTTTTTTGATCCCGTTGCCGTCATTGCCTATGTGTATGGCCAAGGTAGCGCAGCAGCTTGTTGGCCATCCACTATGGAAATAGAGCGCGACCAAGGTAGCGCAGCAGCCCGGGGTGCTCGCTGTTCTGCAGTATGTCCGGTTTACCCTGCAGGGTGATGCGGCCTTCGTCTACGAACAACACCTGATCGGCGATCAGCTGGGCATCTTCCGGGGTTATGCCAGGGGGAGACCATCCACTTGTTGGCCATCCACTATGGAGATAGAGCGCGGCCAAGGTAGCGCAGCAGCCCGGGGTGTTCGCTGTCTTGCAGTATGTCGGGTTTGCCCTGCAGGGCGATGCGGCCTTCGTCCACGAACAGCACCTGATCGGCAATCAGCTGGGCATCTTCCGGGTTGTGGGACACCATGAGCACAGTGATGCCCTGCTCGCAGGCGAGGCGGGCCACCTCGGCCAGCATCTCCCGGCGCAGGGCGGGATCCAGGGCCGAGAAGGGCTCATCCAGCAGCAGCAGGGGTTTTCCCCGCACCAGGGCGCGGGCCAGCCCCACCCGCTGTTGCTGGCCGCCGGAGAGCTGCTCCGGCAGGCGGCTCAGCATGCCTCCAAGGCCGACCCGCTCTGCCCCCTGTTTCACCTGCTCGCGCTGGGCCTCGCTCAGGCGCAGGCCAGGGTGCAGGCCGATGGCGATGTTGTCGAACACCGACAGATGCAGGAAGAGGTTGTGATCCTGAAACAGTGTGGTCACCGGCCGCTCGGCGGGGCCGAGCGGCAGCAGATCGACACCATCGAAACTGAGACGGCCGGACTCCACCGGCACGAAGCCGGCGATCATGCCGAGCAGGGTGGACTTGCCGGCACCGCTCGGCCCTATCAGGGCGGTGATCTCCCCCCTGGGCAGGGTGGCGCTGAAGCTGACGCGCCAATCCGGGTAGCTGGTGACCAGCTGATCAATGTTCAGCATGTTGTCTTCTCCAAGAGGCCGCTTGACCAGCCAGAACAGCCGCAGAAACGGTAGCGCAGGGTTTGTACCTCAATGCTCGCCATTTTTTCCTCCAAGACCCCGCTCAACCAGCCAGAACAGGGAGAAACAGAGCGTGAGCAGCAGCAGGGCAGTGGCGGCCGCCTCGGTCAGTCGGTAGCTGCCGAGTTGCTGATAGAGCAGCCAGGGCAATGTGGTAAGGGCCTGGCTGCCGAACATGGCGATGGCGCCGAGATCCCCGAGGGACAATATCATGGAGAGCGCCATGGCGAGCGCCAGCGGGCGGCGCAGCAGAGGCCACTCCACCAGTCGCAGGCGATGCAGACCGCGCACTCCAAGGCTGTCCGCCAGCCGGTCGTACTGGCGCACCACCAGTTGCATGGGGGCGCTGAGGGTACGCAGCACATAGGGCAGCGCCATCAGGGCGTTGACCAGCACCACCAGCCAGGGGCCCAGGGCAAAGACGTCGACAAAGGGCATGAACATGATGAAAAGACCGGTGGAGAGCACCACTGCCGGGATCATCAGGATCATGGAGCCGCTGGCCTCCCACAGGGCGGCGGCCCGCCGCTTGCGCCCGCGCACCCTCAGGTGGCGGCTGGTGAGCAACAGACCGGCGCCGAGCAGGGTCGCCAGCGACCCGGCCGCCAGGGCGATGGCCAGGGACTGGCCGCCCGCCTGCCACAGCGCGGGGGATGCAAGCGCCGTCAGCAGGCCGGGGTTGAAACCGGCCACGACTATGGCCAGCAGGGGCGGCAGGAAGATGGCGAGCCCGGTGCAGAGCGCCACGGCATCCACCAGGCCTGTCCCCGGCTGATGGCGATCCGGCCTCAGGCAGGGGCGGCGGCTGGTGAGACGGCTGGCCGGGGTGGTCTGCAGTCGGTGTTGCAGCAGGAGCAGGGCGACGGTCAGCAGCAGCTGTACCAGCGCCAGACCGCCCGCGGTGGCGAGATCGAAGTCAAAGCGCAGTGCCTGATAGACGGCCACTTCCAAGGTGGTGGACTTGGGGCCGCCGCCCAGCGCCAGCACTGTGGTGAAGCTGGTGAAGCAGAGCATGAAGATGAGGCTGGCGAGCCCCGGCAGTATGCCGCGGATGAGCGGCCACTCCAGCAGCCGGAAGATGTGGGATGAGCGCATGCCGAGCTGGCTGGCGAGGCGCCATGAGGTCTCGGGGACGCTCTCTATGCTCTGCAGTATGAGGCGCGCCGCCAGCGGCATGTTGAAGAACACATGGGCCAGCAGTATGCCGAACAGGCCGTACAAGTAGTTGCCGGGATCCAGCCCCAGACCGCGCAGCAGCTGTGGCAGCCAGCCCTGGCGGCCGTGCACCGCGACCATGCCGAAGATGGCGATGATGACGGGCAGCACCAGGGAGAGGCCGAACAGCTTCAGCAGCAAGGCCCGGCCGGGGAAGCGGCGCCGCGCCAGGGCACGGGCCACCGGAATGGCTACACCCAGGCTCAGCAGGGTGGAGAGCAGGGCCTGCCCCAGGCTGAAGCCCAGCACATGGCGCAGATAGGGATCGGCCAGCAGGGTGCGGGGAGACAAGGTGCCCGCCTGCCACAGCAGGGCCGCGAGCGGCCCGAGGGACAACAGCAGGATCAGCAGGGTGGCTGCACTGCCCGGCAGCCACCAGAGGGGACGAGAGCCTGCGTTCACTGGGTGACGGCTTGCAGCCATTCACGGATCCAGTTCTTGCGATTGGCGGCCACGTCATCAGAGGTGAAGCTCAGCGGCTTGGCGACCGTGATCATCTGCTCGAAGCCCTTGGGCAGCGGCTGGTCTATCACCGGGTACATCCAGTTGCCGGCAGGGATCTCCTGCTGGAAGGCGGGGCTGACCATGAACTGCAGGAACTGGTCCGCCAGCTTGTCCTGGGCAGCGCTTTTCAGCTTGGCGGCCACTTCCACCTGACGGTAATGCCCCTCTGCGAAGGCGGCCGCCCGGTACTGGGGCTTGTTCTCGGCGATCAGGTGATAGGCGGGGGAGCTGGTATAGGAGAGCACCATGTCCGCCTCGCCGTCGAGGAACATGCCATAGGCCTCGGACCAGCCCTTGGTGACGGTGACCGTCTTTTTGGCCAGCTGTTCCCAGGCTGCGGGGGCCTGATCGCCATAGACGGACTTCATCCAGAGCATCAGCCCCTGGCCCGGGGTGGAGGTGCGGGGATCCTGATAGATCACCTTGAGATCCTGGCGTTCCACCAGCTCTTTCAGGCTCTTGGGGGGCTGCTTGAGTTTGTCCTTGTCGTAGACGAAGGCGAAGTAGCCGTAGTCATAGGGGACGAAGGTGTCATCCTGCCAGCCACCCGGCACCTTGAGGGCGTCGAGCCTGGTGTGATGAGGGGCGAACAGGCCGCTCTGCTTGGCCTCGCTGACCAGGGCATCGTCCAGCCCCAGCACCAGGTCTGCCTTGCTGTGCTGGCCTTCCAGCCGCAGCCGGTTGAGGATGGCGACACCGTCTTCCAGGGCCACCAGATTGAGGGTACAGCCGCACTCCTTCTCGAAGGCCTGCTTGATCTTGGGACCCGGGCCCCATTCGGCGGCGAAGGAGCCGTAGGTGTAGACGGTGAGGGTGTCGGCGGCAAATGCCTGGGCAGAGAGCAGGCCGGTCGCGAGCAGCAGCAGGGTCTTCATCAATGGCACTCCTGTGGGTACTGAGGTGCCATGGGCAGCGGTCTGCTCATCAATGGCACCTTTCTTGTGGTGAGGGCCAGCGGATGAGGGCGCAAAAAACGCGCGCCATGCCTCAAATTCCTCCGCCAGCATTATCTGGATCAGGTTCACGGGTATAATCTCAGCGGTAAACCGCACCCCGTTTGAGCAACGAACCGCATTGTATTGACCTTCTTTGGGGGAGGCCAGCACTATGTTTCACGGGCCGCGCCGTGCGAGCCACCACCAAGGAGGATGCCCCCAGTGATCACCAGCACCAAGGAAAGACGTGCCTTCCAGCGCATGGTCATCAACGCCCCTGTCACCCTGTTCCAGCACCAGCAGGTGCTTGAAGGAGTCTGCCGGGATCTCAGCGCCAATGGCATGGGGGTCGAGGTGAACGAACACGGGTTTGATCTGGCCCAACCCATCCGGGTGAGCCTGGCCACCAGCAGCAACCTGCTGCCTCCCTTTGAGGCCCAGGCTCGCATAGTGCGGGTGCTGGAGGAGGAGGGTGGGCTCTTGCTGGCGCTGGAGTTTCTGCCGCTGACCTGAGTCTGCACACCACCCTGTTCCATCGACCAGCCACCGGCTGGTCGATGCATTTTCGGCCCGGGCCAACCTTGTCTTCCCGCCCGGATCGCCGCTCCGGGTGCGGCTCAGTTGCTGGCCAGCACGGGTTGGGCGCTCAACTGCTTGCTGTCGACCAGCGTCTTGCTGGTGGGGGCGAGCTGGCCCATGGGGAGCTGGGCGGGGCCGGTCGGTTCCAGCAGCAGATAGGTTTCCCCTTGCCAGCTCAGGGTCGCCTGACCCGGGCCGGCCGGCAGCGCCACCCCCAGCAGGGCATGGCCCGGCACGAACACCATGGCCTGCTTCAGCTCGGGAAATCGCTGGGCCAGCAGGGCCGCCATCAGGGTCACCTTGCTGTCGCAATCCCCCCGGTTCTGCTCCAGCACCTGGCGCGGGCTCAGAAAGCCCTTGCCCGAGCGCCCCGACTGGCTGTCGAGCAGCTGATAGGGGATGGCCTGGATGAAGTCGAGCATATGGGCCACCGTCTTCTGGCGCGCCTCTGTCTCTGTGGCGCCCTCCTGCTTGAGCTGCTCGGCCAGGGGCGCCAGTTCGGCACGGCTCTCCAGGGCGATGCGCACATGATCCTGCTTGATGGCGGGGGCGCCGTCGGGCGGGGTGAAGGGCTGGAAGTAGTGCTGCTTGAGCCACTCGGCCTCCAGTCTGGCCTGCTCCGGCTTGACCCATAGCGAGGCTTCCCTGGCCTTGTCGGCGTTGCGGCTCTTGAGGCTGAGGGCGAGGCTGGGGCGAGAGAGGGAGAACTGCACCTCGGGGAATTCAAGCTCCGCCTGTCGCAGCAAGCTCTGCAGCACCTCCTCCTGCATCCTGGCCGGGCGATAGGCGATGAGCGGCGGCAGCTTGCCCGCCTCCAGCCGGTAGCTGAGTTGCTGGGCCTTGCCATCCCTGTCCTGCCAGCCGACGTTGAGCTGGCCGCCGTTGCTGTTGAAATAGGTCTGCCCGGCGCAGACCGGCAGCGCCAGCCAGAGGCCGCAGAGTAGGGGGAGGGCGATCGTCATCTTCATTCAGGTGTCCCGTCGGGCATGCAGAAGTGGCCGGCCATGCGTGTAGTCTGGCCTGACAATAAAACAGGGAGCCTGGGCTCCCTGTTGATTCTACTCGCTTTCTTGCCGCTGGCGCGTCAAATCCAGCTTGGCTGCTTTGCTTCGAAGGCACTGATGGCGGCCTCGTGCTGCAGGGTTAGGCCGATGGCATCCAGCCCGTTGAGCAGGCAGTAGCGGCGGAACTCGTCGATCTCGAAGCCAAACGTGAGCGCGCCGGCGCGCACCTGGTTCGCCTCCAGATCCACGTCGATCTCGATACCCGGCTGGGCGGCAACCAGCTGGAACAGGGCCTCGACCTCTTCTTCTTTCAGGCGTACCGGCACCATGCCGTTGTTGATGGCGTTGCCGTAGAAGATGTCGGCAAAGCTCGGGGCTATGATGGTCTTGAAGCCGTAGTCCGCCAGCGCCCAGGGGGCGTGCTCGCGGCTCGAGCCGCAGCCGAAGTTCTCCCGGGCCAGCAATATGCTGGCACCGGCGAATTGCGGCTGGTTCAGCACGAACTCGGGGTTGGGCTGCTCCCCTGCATCGTCAAGGAAGCGCCAGTCGTGGAACAGGTGCTTGCCAAAACCGATGCGGTTCACCTTCTGCAAAAACTGCTTCGGAATGATGGCGTCGGTGTCGACGTTGGCGCTGTCGAGGGGAACGACGATCCCTTTATGCTGTTTGAAACCTGTCATCTTGTTCTCCTCGTAATTACAGCGCGCGAATGTCGGCGAAGATGATGTCGGTGACGGCGAAGGGCCGTCCGCGTTGTTTGAAACCTGTCATCATGTTTTCCCTGTCGTTACAGCGCACGAATATCGGCGAAGCGGCCGGTGACTGCGGCGGCGGCGGCCATGGCCGGGCTCACCAGGTGGGTGCGGCCGGCACGGCCCTGACGCCCTTCGAAGTTGCGGTTGCTGGTGGAGGCGCAGCGCTCCCCCGGTTGCAGCCGGTCGTTGTTCATGGCCAGACACATGGAGCAGCCGGGCAGGCGCCACTCAAAACCCGCCTCGAGGAAGATCTTGTCCAGCCCCTCGGCTTCGGCCTGGGCCTTCACCTGCTCGGAGCCCGGTACCACCAGGGCCTGTACCCCGGCGGCCACCTTGCGGCCACGGGCGATGGCGGCGGCGGCGCGCAGATCCTCGATGCGGCTGTTGGTACAGGAGCCGATGAACACCTTGTCTATGGTGACGTCACAGAGCTTCTGGCCCGGCTGCAAGTCCATGTAGGCAAGCGCCTTGCGGGCGGACTGCTGCTCCATCAGATCGGCAAACGACTCCGGCGCCGGAATGGGTTCATTGACGGCGATCACCTGGCCCGGGTTGGTGCCCCAGGTCACCTGAGGGGCGATGGCGGCGGCGTCCAGCACCACTTCGGCATCGAAGGTCGCGCCTTCGTCGCTCTTGAGGGTTTGCCAATGGGCGATGGCCTGCTCCAGCGCCTCGCCGGTGGGGGCGAATACCTTGCCGCGGATGTAGTCGATGGTGGTCTGATCCGGGGCTATCATTCCCGCCTTGGCGCCGAGCTCGATGGCCATGTTGCACACCGTCATGCGCCCTTCCATGGAGAGACCCGTGATGGCATCGCCTGCGAACTCCACCACGTAACCGGTGCCGCCGGCAGCGCCGACCTTGCCAATGATGGCCAGCACCACGTCTTTCGCGCTGATGCCTTCGGCCAGCTTGCCGTTGACAGAGATACGCATGGTCTTGGCCCGGCCCTGCTTCAGGGTCTGGGTCGCCATCACGTGTTCCACTTCGGAAGTGCCGATGCCAAACGCGAGCGACCCAAAGGCGCCGTGAGTGGCGGTGTGGGAGTCGCCGCAGACTATGGTGGTGCCGGGCAATGTGATGCCGAGCTCGGGGCCCATCACGTGGACTATGCCCTGGTATTTGTGGTTGAGATCGTAGAGACGGACCCCGAACTCCTTGCAGTTGGCTGCCAGGGTCTCCATCTGGATGCGGGCCATCTCGCCGGAGGCGGCGATGTCCTTGGTGGTGGTGGAGACGTTGTGATCCATGGTGGCCCAGGTCAGATCCGGGCGGCGCAGCGGGCGTTTCATGGCGCGCAGGCCGTCGAACGCCTGGGGGCTGGTCACTTCGTGCACCAGGTGGCGATCGATGTAGATGAGGGGGGTTTCCCCTTCCACTTCCCGGACCACGTGGGCATCGAACACTTTCTGATAGAGGGTCTTGGACATTGCTCGGTATTCCTTGTTATGTGCTGCGTGGCTCAGATCCGTGCGGCTATCTGGCTGCCCATCTCGGCGGTGCTTTGCACCGGGTGCTGTGCGTTAGCCTGATGCAGATCGGCGGTGAAGTAACCTTCGGCCAGAGCCTGGGCAACGGCCTGCTCTATGGCCTGGGCGGCGGCTTCCTGGCCCAGGCTGTAGCGCAGCATCAGGGCGGCGGAGAGGATCTGGGCTATGGGGTTCGCAATGCCCTTGCCGGCGATGTCCGGGGCCGAGCCACCGGCCGGCTCGAACAGACCGAAGCCGGATTCGTTCAGGCTGGCTGAAGGGAGCAGCCCCATGGAGCCGGTGATCATGGCGCACTCGTCGGAGAGGATGTCGCCAAACAGGTTGGAGCAGAGCAGCACGTCGAACTGGGACGGATCCTTGATGAGCTGCATGGTGGCGTTGTCGATGTACATATGGTTCAGTTCGACGTCGGGATAATCCTTGGCGACTTGCGTCACCACTTCGCGCCACAGGATGGAGGAGGCGAGCACGTTGGCCTTGTCGATGGAGGTGACCCTGGACTTGCGCACCCGGGCGGATTCGAACGCTATCTTGGCGATGCGCTCGATCTCGAAGCGATGGTACACCTCGGTGTCGAATGCCTTCTCCATGGAACCTTCCCCTTCGCGCCCCTTGGGCTGGCCGAAGTAGATGCCACCGGTCAACTCCCGCACGCAGGCGATGTCGAAGCCGCGATCCGAGATGTCGGCGCGCAGGGGGGAGAACTGCTCCAGGCCGGTGTAGATGCGGGCCGGACGCAGGTTGCAGAACAGCTTGAAGTGGGCACGCAGGGGCAGCAGGGCGCCGCGCTCCGGCTGATCGTTCGGTGGCAGGTGCTCCCACTTGGGGCCGCCCACCGAGCCGAACAGCACGGCATCGGCCGCTTCGCAGCCCGCTATGGTGCTTTGCGGCAGCGGGGTGCCGTGGTTGTCGATGGCGATGCCACCCACGTCGTGGCGATCATAGTCGAGGGAGAAGCCGAATTTGGTCTGCACCTTTTCCAGTACCTTGATGGCCTCGGCCATCACTTCCGGGCCAATGCCGTCCCCCGGCAATACTGCGATCCGATAACTGCTCATACTCTCTCCGTCCTGATGTTGTGTTGAGTTCCATCTGCCCAGTGACCCGATACTGCGAGCCTATGCCTGTTCAGACTGTCTCCGTCCTGATGTTGTGATTGCATTCCATCCGTTCAGCGAGCCGTTCGCTGTTCAGACGGTCTCCGATTTGGTGCTGTTTTTATGTCCCATCTGCTCAGCGAGCCGAGCGCTGCTCAGACGGTTTCCGATTTGGTGTTGTTTTTATGTCCCATCTGCTCACTGAGCCATCACTCACAGTTCAGACGGTTTCCGATTTGATGTTGTTATTGCGTTCCATCTGCTCGGCGACCTGATCGGCACGCCAGATGCTGTTGATGACATGGACCAGGGCCTGGGCCGAGGATTCGATGATGTCGGTGGCCAGCCCCATGCCATGGAATTTGCGACCCTTGTATTCGGCGACTATGTCGACCTGGCCGAGGGCATTCTTGCCTTCCCCCTTGCCCTTGAGCTCGTACTTGTCGATGCGGATCTCGTAGCCGGTGATGCGGTTGATGCACTGGTAGACAGCATCCACAGGGCCGTTGCCTGTGGCCGCTTCGCAGATCAGGTCCTGACCCACCTTGAGCTTGACCGAGGCGGTGGCCAGCACGGAGCTGCCGCTCTGCACCCCGAGGTACTCCAGCTTGAAGTGCTCGGGCTCCTCGTGGATCTGGCTGAAGAAGGCCAGTGCCTCGAGATCGTAATCGAACACCTGCCCCTTCTTGTCGGCCAGCACCAGGAACTTGCCGTAGAGGTGGTCGAGATCGTAGCTGCTCTCGGCGTAGCCCATGCTCTCCATGCGGTGCTTGATGACGTGGCGGCCGGAGCGGGAGGTCATGTTGAGGTTGTTCTGGGTGAGGCCGATGCTCTCGGGGGTGATGATTTCGTAGGTGTTCTTGGCCTTGAGCACGCCGTCCTGATGAATGCCGGAGCTGTGGGAGAAGGCGTTGGCCCCGACGATGGCCTTGTTCGGCTGTACCGGCATGTTGCACAGCTGGCTGACCAGCGTGCTGGTGCGGTGGATCTCGTTGTGACGGATGTTGGTGTGCACCCCGAGCAGGTCGGCGCGGGTTTTCAGGATCATCGCCACCTCTTCCAGGGAGCAGTTGCCCGCCCGCTCGCCGATGCCGTTGATGGTGCACTCGATCTGGCGGGCCCCCATCTGTACGGCACCGATGGAGTTCGCCACCGAGAGGCCCAGATCGTCGTGGCAGTGCACCGAGATGATGGCCTGGTCTATGTTCGGTACCCGGTTGAACAGGGTCTGGATGATGCCGGAGAATTCGGTCGGCACCGTGTAGCCCACGGTATCCGGGATGTTGATGGTGCGGGCGCCCGCCTTGATGGCGGCCTCCACCATGCGGCAGAGGTTGTCAATCGGCGTGCGGCCCGCATCCTCGCAGGAGAACTCCACATCGTCTGTGTAGCGCAGGGCGTGCTTGATGGCGCCGACCCCCATCTCCAGCACGTCTTCGAAGCTCTTTTTCAGTTTGCTTTCGACGTGGATGGAGGAGGTGGAGATAAAGGTGTGGATACGGAAGGCTTCGGCGACCCGCAAGGCTTCGCCGGCGGCATCTATGTCCTTGGGCAGGGCGCGGGCGAGGGCGCAGACACGGCTGTTCTTGATGTGGCGGGCTATGGTCTGCACCGATTGAAAATCACCGGGGGAGGAGACAGGGAAGCCCACTTCCATGATGTCGACACCGAGTCGTTCCAGCGCCTGGGCAATCTGCAGCTTCTCCTTGACCGTCAAGCTGGCCGACAGCGCCTGCTCGCCATCACGCAAGGTGGTATCGAATATGATGACTCGATCTGACATGTGACTTCCCTCTTCCTAAGTTCGGTGCGTGCATCCTGCATTGGCATAAAAAAACCCGTGCGGGGTGCACGGGTTTTTGTAAATTCCGGCTATGCCTTAGCCCGGCTACAAGGATCCCGCGCGAGGAGTCGCGATTAGGGAGAGCAGTAGTAGCGGAGCGGCAATATGCATGATGACTCAATCCTTCCAGTCGATAACGCTACTACCAATATCGAGATTTTTATGCTGTGTCAACTCGAAAGGACAGGTTCAATTCACTGTGTTATTTAATCGGATTGTAAAGGAGTGCAAATTTCCTTGTCCCATATTCGGTTCATGCCTGATTATCTGGTCGTTCCTGCTGTACTCGATCACCCGCACAATCAGATCGACTTATCAGCCCTTGCTGAATTATCTGAGGTATTCCATGGAAAAACGCAGACCTGGCCGTCCGGTCGGACGTTCCGACATTCGTGACAAGCTGCTCGCCGCCGCACGCGAACGTTTTCTCAACACCCCCTACAGCAAGGTGACGACCCGCGAGATCGCCGAGCTGGCCGGCTCCAATCTGGCGATGATCCACTACTACTTCGGCAGCAAAGAGGGCCTCTACAAGGCGGTGCTGGGGGATGTGGCCGAGCCGCTGGATCAGGCCTGGCATGACGAGAGCAGCAACCGCAGCTTGACCGATCTGCTCAATACCTACTATCAGGTGATGGCGCCGAACAGCGAGCTGACTTCCGCCATCTCCAGCGCATTATCAACCGAGAAGAGTCCGGGGCGGGATTTTGTATTGAATCGTCTGCTGGAGCGCCAACTGCCCCAGTTCGATGCCCTGCTCGAGTCCATGCGCACCAATGGCCAGCTGGGTGACAACCTGGATCCCGAGATGCTGAAGATCTCCTTCCTCAGCATGATGTGGCAGCCCTTCGTGATGAAGGATCTCTACGAACAGGTGTTCGGCCTGACGGTGGACGAGAGCTTCATGAGCCGGTTGGCGGCCCACAACTGCCAGTTGATGGAGAACGGCCTGCGCGGTTCCCTGAACTGAGTCTTCCCGGGTAAAAACTGAAAAAGGGCCGCATGGCCCTTTTTGCATGGTGCCTGTCACAAATCTGTTATCTCTCCTTCAACCAAGTGTCACTCCGCCGCCCTAGTCTGCAGGCAAGACTCAAGAGCAGGAGGCGTGATGAACAAGATCCAGCAATGGGACCTGCGGGTGTGCCGCGTCTGCCTGCTTCATCCCTACAACGGGCCGCAGGCCAGGATCAGCCGGCTCGTCTCCCGCACCGGTGACGGTCCCCTCTACGCCGTGCTGGCCGCCCTGCTCTGGTGGCAGGGGGAGGCGCAGCGGGAAGTGGTGCAAGTCGCCCTGCTGGCCTTTGCCGCCGAGCTGCCGCTCTATTTGCTGCTCAAGAATGCCCTGAGACGCCAGCGCCCCGTGGGCTTGCCGGTCTTCATCACCCCCTCCGATCGCTACAGCCTGCCCTCCGGCCATACCGCCGCCGCCTTCCTGATGGCCACTGTGCTGGCGGCCAGTTTTCCGCTCTGGGCGCCCCTGCTGTTTCTCTGGGCCATATTGGTCGGGGCGTCGCGGCTGCTGCTCGGGGTGCACTATCTGAGCGATCTGGTGGCCGGCGCCCTGCTCGGGGGCGGCTGCGCCCTGTGGGCGCTCGGCTGGAGCCAGGGATGAGGATACTGTTCGGGGTACAGGGGACCGGCAACGGTCATATCAGCCGTAGCAGGACTCTGGCGCGCGCATTGAAGGGCAGGGGGATAGAGGTCGACTACCTGTTCAGCGGCCGCGCCGCCGACGGTTACTTCGAGATGGGGGAGTTCGGGGAGTACCGCACCTTCCCCGGCATCAGTTTCGTCAGTCATCAGGGCCGCATCTCGGGCTGGCGTACCCTCAAGAGACTCTCCCCCCTGCGCTTCTGGCAGGACATGCGGGCGCTGGATTGCCGGGGTTACGATCTGGTGATCAGCGATTTTGAGCCACTCAGTGCCCATGCCGCCCGGCGCTGGCAAAAACCGAGTCTGACCATCAGCCATCAGGCTAGCTTCGACTGGCCCATTCCGCGCTGGGGAGAGAGTGGTTTCAACCGCCAGCTGATGCGCCACTTCGCCCCGGTGAGCCGCTCTCTGGGGTTGCACTGGTTCCACTTCGGTCAGCCGCTGCTGCCCCCCATCATAGATCCCATGACCCCGGCCCCGGACAACCAGCAGATCCTGGTCTATCTGCCCTTCGAGCAGACAGAGCAGATAGCTGCGCTGCTGTCGCGCTTCGGCCAGCAGCGCTTCGTCTGCTTTCACCCCGGTCTTAGCAAGGCCAGTCAATGGCGCAACATCCGCTTCGAGCCTGCGGCCCGGGAGGGGTTCAAGCTGGCGCTGGCCGGTTGCCGGGGCGTCATCAGCAATGCGGGGTTTGAACTGGCCTCGGAGGCGCTGTCTCTGGGCAAGAAGCTCTTGGTCAAGCCGCTCGGCGGCCAGTTCGAGCAGCTGACCAACGGCAGGACCCTGGAGTTGATGGGGCTCGCCCAGTTGATGGAGACGCTGGATGCCAATGCGGTGCGGAGCTGGCTGGAGGCGCCGGCACCCGGCAGAGTGCATTACCCCGACGTGGCGGGGGCGCTGGCCGACTGGCTGCTGGCCGGTGCCGAGGAAGATATTGAGTCTCTCTCCCGCCGCCTGTGGGCCAGGACCCTCTTCCCGGAGGAGGTGTGCGATCGCCTCAGCGAACTGGCGGGCAACCCGACATTGGCCCGTCCCTGGTTATCGCAACTCAGCGCCTTTGACTAGACTGAGTTGATCCCACCAAGGAGAGGACGGACACCATGCGCTTTACCAATGAAAACGGCGACACCATGACCCTGGCAGACAATCTCACCCTGCATGAGCTGCTCGACATGGGGGTCAGCATCTCGGTCTGCGAAGAGACGGATCCGGATCAGCAGATCTGGCTGGCGGAGCCGGAAGACGAGCACTG
Source organism: Aeromonas genomosp. paramedia (assembly GCF_023093515.1). Taxonomy (NCBI): domain Bacteria; kingdom Pseudomonadati; phylum Pseudomonadota; class Gammaproteobacteria; order Aeromonadales; family Aeromonadaceae; genus Aeromonas; species Aeromonas genomosp. paramedia. The sequence goes on along the minus strand of NZ_JAAROG010000019.1, from coordinate 143,824 downwards.
AGACGCTATGGTTTTGACGGCCCGCCCCCTGGGGGCGGGCCATTTATTTCCATCCCGGCCCGGATTGGCAGCATGATCCGCTAGTTTCTCCCCCATACCCCCCGCTTTGTTTCCGGTCTGGTGACCAAGTCACTGAATGTTAATAGCTGTTTGAAATTTATGACTGTTCTGGTCAGACAAAGCCGTGGACAAGCGTTCACAAGCGGGTTAAGTTGGATTTTCACCCGCTTTTCGGGTGAATGATGGAAAAACCCTATTTTTCTACTATCGACGGCTCCGAACTCGCCTGGTCTGGATGCAGACAACAACAAGAGACGGATCGGCGCTGCCGGGAAGCAGCGGACTGTCGGTAGCTTTCGCTTAACGGAGCAAAGCCTGGAGGGCTTTATCATGGAGATGTTATCAGGCGCCCAGATGGTGGTTAGAGCGCTGGAAGATCAGGGAGTGGAACACGTTTTCGGCTACCCTGGTGGCTCAGTGCTCGACATCTATGACGCTCTCTTCGAAAACGGCAAGATGGAGCATGTTCTGGTGCGGCACGAGCAGGCCGCGGTGCACATGGCGGACGGTTACGCCCGCTCCACCGGCAAGGTGGGCACTGTGCTGGTGACCTCGGGTCCCGGCGCCACCAACTGCATCACCGGCATCGCCACCGCCTACATGGACTCGATCCCCCTGGTGATCCTGTCCGGTCAGGTGCCGACCAGCATGATAGGGGAGGACGCGTTCCAGGAGACCGACATGATCGGCATCTCCCGCCCTGTGGTGAAGCACAGCTTCCTGTGCAAGAAGGCCAGCGACATTCCCGACGCCATCAAGAAGGCCTACTACATTGCCGCCAGTGGCCGCCCGGGGCCCGTGGTGGTGGACTTGCCCAAGGACGTGCAGAACCCGAAAGAGAAATTCCCCTACCAGTATCCCGAGTCCGTTTCCCTGCGCTCCTACAATCCGACCAAGGCCGGACACAAGGGCCAGATCAAGCGGGCTGCCAAGCTGCTGACCGAGGCGAGCCGCCCGGTCATGTACGTGGGCGGTGGCGCCATCAACGCCAATGCGGATCACCTGGTGACCAAGCTGGCGGAGCTGCTGAACCTGCCGGTGACCACCACCCTGATGGGGCTGGGGGCCTTCAGCGGCACCCATCCGCAATTCATCGGCATGCTCGGCATGCACGGCACCTTCGAAGCGAACAAGAGCATGCACAACGCGGATCTCATCTTCGCCGTGGGTGCCCGCTTCGATGACCGCGTGACCAACAACGTGAGCAAGTTCTGCCCCAACGCCACCATAGTCCACATCGACATAGACCCCACCTCCATCTCCAAGACGGTGCAGGCCCATGTGCCCATCGTCGGCTCGGTGGAAACCGTGCTGGAGCAGATGCTGGAAGTGATCCGCGAGTGCGGCTTCGACAACGACAAGCAGGCGCTGGCAGACTGGTGGAGCCAGATCGATCAGTGGCGCTCCCGCAACTGCCTGGCCTACGAGACCCACCCCACCCTGATCAAGCCGCAGCAGGTCATAGAGGCGCTCTACAAGGTGACCAAGGGGGAGGCCTTCGTCGCCTCCGACGTGGGTCAGCACCAGATGTTTGCCGCCCTCTACTACCCGTTTGCCAAGCCGCGCCAGTGGATCAACTCCGGTGGTCTCGGCACCATGGGCTTTGGCATTCCGGCCGCCATGGGGGCCCAGTTTGCCAACCCGGATGCCGTGGTCTGCTGTGTCACCGGCGACGGCTCTGTGCAGATGAACATCCAGGAGCTCTCCACCTGCATGCAGTACGGGGTGCCCATCAAGATCATCTCCATCAACAACCGCGCCCTTGGCATGGTCAAGCAGTGGCAGAAGATGTTCTACGGCGGTCGTCACAGCCACTCCTACATGGAATCCCTGCCGGACTTCGTCAAGCTGGCGGAAGCCTATGGCCACGTCGGCATCGCGGTGAGCGATCCGGCCGAGCTGGAGAGCGCCATGGAGAAGGCGTTCGCCATGAAGGATCGGCTGGTGTTCATGGATATCTCGGTCGACCCGGACGAACACGTCTATCCGATGCAGATCAAGTTTGGTGCCATGGACGAGATGTGGCTGAGCAAGACGGAGAGGACTTGACGATGGGACATATCATTTCGGTCGTACTGGTGGAGCCCGCCATCGATGAGATGTGGCTGAGCAAGGCGGGGAGACATTGATGAGACATATAATTTCCGTTCTGCTGGAGAACGAATCCGGCGCCCTGAGCCGTGTGGTGGGCCTCTTCTCCCAGCGCGGCTACAACATAGAGACCCTGACGGTGGCCCCCACCGAGGATCCCACCCTGTCCCGCATGACCATAGTCACCATGGGTGACGAGCGGGTGCTGGAGCAGATCCAGAAGCAGCTGCACAAGCTGGTGGACGTGCTCAAGGTGTGCGATTTGAGCGAAGGGGAGCACATCGAGCGGGAGATCGCCCTGGTCAAGGCACGGGCCGCGGGCGGTGCCCGAGACGAGCTGAAACGGCTGGCGGACATCTTCCGTGGCCAGATCGTCGACGTCACCCCCGAGCAGTACACAGTGCAGCTGGTGGGCACCAGCGAGAAGCTGGACGCCTTCATCAAGACTGCCGCCCAGACCAACGAGATCATCGAAGTGGTGCGTTCCGGTGTCTGCGGCATCTCTCGTGCGGACAAGTCCCTGCGTCCCTGATATGGCCGGACGTGGAAAAGGTTGTTCAAGGGCTCTTCGGAGCCCTTTTGTTATTTGGCCGGGTGGTGCGCCTCAAGCTGTCTGCGGCATCTCCCGGGCGGACAAGTCCCTGCGTCCCTGATATGGCCGGACGTGGAAAAGGTTGTTCAAGGGCTCTTCGGAGCCCTTTTGTAATTTGGCCGAGTGGTGCGCCTCAAGCTGTTTGCGGCATCTCTCGTGCGGACAAGTCCCTGCGTCCCTGATATCAGGGGCTGGTAACCTGTCCAAAGGGGCTCTTCGGAGCCCCTTTCTCATGGTCGCTCGAGGGGGAGAAGTGCTGACCGGAACTGTCATTTTCTTTCAAATGATCGGTAAACTATCCACAAAAGCTGTGGAAAACTCTGTAGATTAGCGGTGTGTCTGGCGTTAGTTTGCTGATCTTAAAGGGATATTCTGATTTGATCCTGACTGGATCGCAATTGTGCAATCACCCTGCGCGGGTGTGAGTGTTTGCTTATCGCCAGCGCCTTGCCAGATGAGCCCCAGCGTCAGATCGGGGGATCAGCTCAGGATCCTGATTTGATCTTGTGGATCAACATCTCGCCGCCATAAAAAAACCCGCCGGAAGGCGGGTTTTTCACAGGGTCAGCGTTGGCGATATTACTCGGCCTGGGCTGCCTGGATACCGGTCAGGGCGATGGTGTAGACGATGTCGTCTACCAGGGCGCCACGGGACAGGTCGTTGACCGGCTTGCGCATGCCTTGCAGCATGGGGCCGATGGAGACCAGCTCGGCGGAGCGCTGTACCGCCTTGTAGGTGGTGTTGCCGGTATTCAGATCCGGGAACACGAACACGGTGGCTTTACCCGCGACCGGTGAGTTCGGTGCCTTGGACTTGGCCACGTTCTCCATGATGGCCGCGTCGTACTGCAGCGGGCCGTCGATGATGAGGTCTGGGCGCTTGGCCTTGGCCAGCTCGGTCGCTTCGCGCACCTTCTCGACGTCCGCGCCGGCGCCAGAGGTACCGGTGGAGTAGGAGATCATGGCGACGCGCGGCTCGATGCCGAAGGCGGCAGCGGAGTCGGCGGACTGGATGGCGATCTCGGCCAGCTGTTCGGCGCTCGGATCCGGGTTGATGGCGCAGTCACCATATACCAGCACCTGATCAGGCAGCAGCATGAAGAAGATGGAGGAGATGAGGGACGAACCCGGGGCAGTCTTGATGATCTGCATCGGCGGACGAATGGTGTTGGCTGTGGTGTGCACGGCGCCGGAAACCAGGCCGTCCACTTCGCCACGTTCCAGCATCATGGTGCCCAGCACCACGTTGTCTTCCAGCTGTTCGCGAGCGACCACTTCGGTCATGCCCTTGTTCTTGCGCAGCTCGACCAGACGCGGCACATAGCGCTCGCGCACTTCCAGCGGGTCGATGATCTCGACGCGATCGGTCAGTACCACACCCTGCTGTTCGGCGACGCGACGGATCTCTTCCGGGTTGCCCAGCAGCACCGGACGGGCGATGCCACGCTCGGCACAGATGGCGGCAGCCTTGATGGTCCGCGGCTCTTCCCCCTCCGGCAGCACGACGCGCTTGTTGGCCTGACGGGCCAGCTCGGTCAGCTGATAGCGGAACGCCGGCGGGCTCAGGCGACGGGAGCGGGTGGACTTGGCAGAGAGAGACTCGATCCAGTGCTTGTCGATGTGGCCAGCCACATAGTCCTGCACCAGCTCGATACGCTCGCGGTCATCTTCCGGGATGTCGACGTTGAAGTTCTGCAGGCTGACGGCGGTCTGCCAGGTGTTGGTGCCGGTGATCATGATCGGCAGGCCGGTGGCCATGGCCTGTTGGCACAGGGCGATGACTTGCGGCTCAGGGTGGTAGTTGCCGGTCAGCAGCAGGGCACCCAGCTTGACGCCGTTCATGGCGGAGAGGCAGGCGGAGACGATGACGTCGGAGCGATCGCCTGAGGTCACCAGCAGGCTGCCCGGACGGAAGTGCTCGATCATGTTGTGGATGGAGCGGGCACAGAAGGTCACGGTCTGCAGGCGACGGCTGTCCAGCTCACCCTTGTGCAGGATCTTGGCGGCCAGGTGCTTGGCGAGATCCTTGGCGCGCGGGGCGATCAGCTGGGTGTTCCAGGGGATGCAGCCGAGGATGCGCAGCGGGCTCTTGCCGAACACCTGCAGCACTTCCAGGTTGTGGGCGGTGTCGGAGGTGTGGTGGTGCGCCTCGAACATCTCGGTCAGATCGGGGCGGGTCACGCCGTGCTCGTCAACCGGTGCACCCACCTTGTTGATGACGCAGCCCACGATGCGCGGGTTGCTGACGCCACCGAAGTTGGAGCAGGCCAGCTCGATGCGCTCTTTGAGCTTCTGGCTGGAGTCGTTGCCCGGATGGGTCACGAACACCATGTCGGCATCCAGCGCCTTGGCGACGTCGTAGTTCAGCTTGTTGGCAAAGGGTTGCTTGTCGGTCGGCACCAGGCCTTCGATCACCACCACTTCGGCACCGCTGGTCTTCACGTGCTCTTCGAAGCGAGCAACTATCTCTTCCAGCAGGATATCGGTGTTGCTGGAGGTGATCATGTTCTCGGCGTAGGAGAGGGCGAACGGCTCGGGCGGGTTGATGTTGGCGGCGGCGCGGATCACGGCGGTGGAGCGCTCGGTACCGGTTTCACCCGGACGCGGCTGGGCAACCGGTTTGAAGAAGCTGACATTGACACCGTGACGTTCCATGGCGCGAACGACGCCAAGGCTCACGGAAGTTACGCCGACACCAGTGCCGACCGGGATGAGCATAATAGTGCGTGCCACTTATTACCCCTTGTTCATTTTTGGGATCAGGAAAAGGCCGCCCTGGGGCGGCCTTGCTCTACAGCTAATTTATGCGCCGACCAGTTCCAGCGCGTCGTGGGCGATGACCCACTCTTCGTTGGTCGGGATAACCAGGGCCTTGGTGGAGCCAGCCTTGGTGATCTCGCCACCCTTGCCGAAGCGCGCCTTCAGGTTGGCGTCGTGGTCGACGTCAAAGCCCAGCAGGCCCAGCTTGTTCAGGGTGATCTCACGGATCGGGGCGGAGTTCTCGCCGATGCCACCGGTGAAGACCACGGCATCCAGACGACCGTCCATGGCGGCGGCGTAGGCACCGATGTACTTGGCCAGGCGGTAGCAGTACACGTCCATGGCGCGCTTGGCTTCTTCCTTGCTGTCGTAGTTGTCTTCAACGAAACGGCAGTCGGAGGTGACTTCGGTCAGACCCTGCAGGCCGGATTCCTTGGTCAGCATGGTGTTGATCTCGGCGACGCTCATGCCCAGCTTGTCGTGCAGGAAGAAGATGATGGCCGGATCGATGTCACCGGAACGGGTACCCATCACCAGGCCTTCCAGCGGGGTCAGACCCATGGAGGTGTCGACGGACTTGCCGTTCTTGATGGCGCAGACGGAGCCGCCGTTGCCCAGGTGGCAGTTGATGATGTTGAGCTCTTCAACCGGCTTGTTCAGCTGCTTGGCGGCTTCCAGGCTGATGTAGTAGTGGCTGGTGCCGTGGGCGCCGTAGCGACGGATGCCGTTCTCTTTGTAGAGCTTGTACGGCAGGGCGTACAGGAAGGCTTCTTCCGGCATGGTCTGGTGGAAGGCGGTGTCGAACACGGCGACGTTCTTCTCGGCCAGCTCAGGGAACACCTTGAGGGCGGCACGGATGCCGATCAGGTGAGCCGGGTTGTGCAGCGGAGCGTAAGGAATGGCGGCTTCGATACCGGCGATCACGTCTTTGCAGATCCGCACGGAAGAAGTGAATTGCTCGCCGCCGTGTACCACGCGGTGGCCGATGGCAATCAGGTTCTTGGACAGTTCAGGGTTGAGCGGCAGGATCTTGTGGACGATGTAGTCCAGCGCTTCCTGGTGAGCGGCACCGGCACCCAGATCGGCGCTGCCCTTTTCGCCGTTGAGCTTCCACTTGATGCGGGCGTCGTCGAGGTTGAAGCACTCGGCCAGGCCGGACAGCAGATCATCACCGGTGGTTGCGTCAATGACAGCAAACTTCAGGGACGAGCTGCCACAGTTAAGAACAAGAACCAGCTTACTCATGAATAAATCCTATCGCAGATTGGGTTGGGTTGGAGGATGCGCCGGACGCGGTGCGCCCAAAAACTATCAACTTATCCTTATGAGGGTTGGCAATCTGTTGCTTGCCCCTTGTATAGTGATACAAGACCCGGAATTCTGACGTCCCTGACAGGCCAGCAGCAAACCACTGGCGTAAAAATTGGGCGTACAAAGGATAACCTGATTGTTGAAAAATAACAAAGTCATCCTCAACCTTTGTTATTGCCTCTCAAATATTGTCGAGGTTTTGCCGTTAATACGTTCAAAAAGAGCTCGGAGGTAGTATGAGCATGAACATTTTTGGAACTAAATTACAGCAAGGCCGTCATTATATGACTCTTTGGCCGCGCCGTCCCGAGCTTAATTCCATGTTCCCGGAGAATCGGGTGATCAAGGCCACCGAGTTCGCCCTCAGGGTCATCCCGGCGCTCGCCGTGCTCAGCGTCATGCTGCAGTTCCAGTTCGGCGAGCTGCACTACTGGCCCTCCGTCATGGCCTCAGTGTTGTTCCTGCTTAGCCTGCCGCTGCAAGGCTATTACTGGCTCGGCCAGCGTGCCGATACCCGCCTTCCCCCCTCCCTCGCCAACTGGTACAGGGAGATCAACGGCAAGATGAACGAGCAGGGGGGCCATCGTCAGCTGGTGGCCCGCCCCCGTTACGAGGAGCTGGCCGATACCCTCAACGCCGCCTTCAAGCAGCTGGACAAATCCTTCCTCTACGAATAACCCCGGCAGGGGAGCAAAAGGCGCCATCAGGCGCCTTTTTCACATTCAGGCGGCCAGCACCTTGCTGATCTCCTGGATGGAGAGCTTGTACTGACGGGGGCACTGACGCCAGGCCGCCAGCATGCGCTGGTACTTGTCGCGCATGGCGATGTCGCTGGAGAGCTCGTCGCAGGGGCAGGGCAGCTCGGGGAAGCGCTTGTCCACCTCCAGCAGGAAGCAGACATAATCCGCCAGTTCCCGCTCCTGGCTGCGGCTGTAGCCGTTGAAGGCCAGACGGCTCTCGTTCACCTCGGCCCGGGTACCGGCGTCGAGGTTGCCCCAGGAGATGGCCAGCGCGTGGTGCAGCTCCAGGGTGTCCAGCACCTCTTGGCAGGTGGCGAGATCCAGGTGGCCGAAGCTCTTCTCCAGCTCGAGGATCTGCAGGCAGTAGCCACGTTCGACTATGGTGCTGGCCCGCTGGTAAAACGCCGCCTTCTCCGGATTGAGTTTGGCCAGGATCTCGTACTGATTGCTCAGGATCAGGCGTTCGGTATGGCTCATGTTCATGGGCTGTCTCGCTGGAAAATGAATCTGGGGTCACGTTAACCCATATCCAGGATGAATTTTTTGATCTGATAAGGGAGGTTGGCGAGAAAAACGGGGAGGAGGGCGCAATAGGGGCGTTGCTTTTGGCAGGACATCCCCGGCTCTTGCGTGGCAGCGCCGGGTGCAAACGACCAGGGCCTGCATCTGCAGGCCCTGTTGTCGTGTCTGAACTTGCGGGGGTCAGCCCTTGACGAGGTCGAGCACCACCTGATGGTGATCGCTGGTCTTGAACTTGTCGAAGCGATGGGCCACCTTGCCCTCCTCATCGATGAGGAAGCTCAGTCGATGGATGCCGTCATACTCCTTGCCCATGAACTTCTTCGGGCCCCAGACGCCAAAGGCATCGGCCACGGCATGATCCTCATCGGCCAGCAGCCGGAAGTTCAGGCTGTCGCGCTCTTCGAACTTCTTCAGGCGCTTGGCCGGATCCGGACTGATGCCGAGCACCACCACGTTGAGTGCGGCCAGCTCGGCATTGACGTCGCGCAGGCCGCAGGCCTGGGTGGTGCAGCCCGGGGTCATCGCCTTGGGATAGAAATAGATGAGCACCTTCTTGCCCCGCAGGGAGGACAGGCTGACCTGCTGACCATCCTGATCGGAGAGGGAAAAATCGGGGGCCTGAGTACCAACTTGTAGTGGCTGCATGGGGTCTCCTCGGATAAACGCCGTCAGGCGTATTTGTGATTGACGATGAACTCGAATGACTCGGCACCCAGTTCAAGACAGAAATCGGCGAAGGCCGTCTTCGAGTCCGCCGCCTCCCCCTGCTTGGCCTGATTGAGCTGGAAATTGGCCTTGAGCAGGTTGAAGGGTTGCTGCTCGAGGGTGACGGTCTGCATGGCCTGGATATCCCAGCCGTGATCGCTGAAGAACTGGGTGCACTGGCTTACGATGCCCGGCTGATCCCGGATCAGCACCTCGGCGCTGGCGCTGATGTCATATTGAAGGGAGTGGTGGCGCTCGGTGCGCTTCATCATGGTGATGAGATCCCACTCCTGGCTGCGCAGGGGAAGGCTTATCTCAAGCTGCATCAAGCTGTTCCAGTCACCGGACAACAGCATGATGAAAGTGAATTCGTTGCCGAAGATGCCAAGACGGCTGTCGACAATGTTGCAACCGCAGCCACTGACGTGACGGGTAACCTCATTGACGATGCCAGGCCTGTCCGTGCCGATGGCCGTTACGACCAGGTAGTGAGTCATAAATCGTCTCTCGTCCATTTATTGCGAATGCGGTGAGAGCGAGCGCCTGACGGGCATGACGCCCTGCTCCGGGCTCTCTCCTGCCCTCGTGCATCCATACGTTTTGTGGCGGATGGTAACACGGCTTGTCCCTTGCCTCCCTTGTTTTTCAAAAGGGGCAGCTTTACCATTACGCCCCTGAAAATCGGGAGAAATATCCATGTTACGCGGTAGTATTGTTGCGCTCGTTACCCCCATGCTGGCCTCGGGTGAGATCGATTGGACCAGTCTGGCGGCCCTGGTGGAGTATCATGTCGGTGCCGGCACCAGTGCCATAGTCGCGGTGGGCACCACGGGAGAGTCGGTCACCCTGAGCGAGCAGGAACATATCGCCGTCGTGGAAAAAACCGTCGAGTTCGCCGCTGGCCGCATTCCGGTCATCGCGGGCTGCGGCTCCAACAGCACAGCCCATGCCATCGCTCTCTCCCGGCGTTTCGCCCAGACCGGCGTGGTGGCGGGCCTCTCTGTGACCCCTTATTACAACAAACCCACCCAGGAAGGTCTCTATCGTCACTATTGTGCGATCGCCGAGGCTAGTGGTCTGCCTCAAATTCTCTATAATGTGCCCGGTCGCACCTGCTGCGATCTCAAACCGGAGACCGTGGCTCGTCTGGCCAAGGTTCCCGGCATTATCGGTTTGAAAGAAGCGACGGGTGATTTGAGCCGCACCCCGCTGCTGCGCGAGTTGTGCGGGCCGGATTTCGCGCTTTATAGTGGCGATGATGCCAGCGGATGTGATTTTATGCTGCAAGGGGGCGATGGCGTCATTTCGGTCACCACCAATATTGCGGCGCCCCAGATGGCCGACATGTGTCGTGCTGCGCTGGCCGGTGATGCCGGGCAGGCTCATGACATCAACAATCGATTGATGCCGTTGCATCAGACTCTGTTCTGCGAACCGAGTCCCATCCCGGTGAAGTGGGCCTGTGCCCGACTGGGATTGATGGCGACGGCGACCTTGCGCCTGCCGCTGACCGACCTCACCCCCGAGGGGGAACAGGCGATGGCGCGAGCACTGACGACTGCGGAGTTGATGGCGAGTGTTTAAAGCAAATGGAAAGGGAAATGCAGTGCGCCTGGTGCTGAGTGTCGCGACTGTTGCCGTGTTGGCAGCCTGTAGCTCACCCCAGGATCGCAAGATGGCCAACCGTGGCTTCGAGTATGAAGAGAGCCGCCTCGAAGGTCGCGCCTTCCTCGTGCCCGCCGGGTTGAGTACCCCCGCCTTTAACAGTAATTTCGACATTCCGGCCCTGCCGGAGAGCAGCCGCGAAGGTGCCATCGGCGCCAAGGTGGACGTGCGTCCGCCAGCCCAGCTGCTGACAGTGGTCCCTGGCAGTCAGGTGGTGGCCAAGGCCAGCGAACCTACCCTGGCCTTCTATGCCCTGAGCACCAGCCAGAGCGTGGAGCGCGATACCTGGGCCTTCCTGATGAACTTCCTGGCCCAGCACAAGGTCACCACGGAGAAGCTGGATCAGCAGGCCGGCGTGTTGCAGACCGGCTGGTTTGACAACTCCGCCGCCCTCGATGGCTGGGCGGAGGAGGACGACGACTTCCGCATCCGTCAACGCTACCAGTTCACCCTGCGCAACGATGTGCAGCGTCACGCCGTCAACATGTCGGTGAGGGTGCTGGATCATGAAGAGACCATAGACGGCGAGACCAGCACTGTGCTGACCCCGGCCGATGCCCAGCGCTATGCAACCCGGGCGCTGAACCAGTTCTCCCTCTACTACGACAAGCAGCTCAAGGCTCGCGAACAGCACAAGTCCACCGATGGCATGGGCCTGGAGCTGGGTCTGGACAACAACGAGCTGAGTGCCTGGATTGCCGATGGTTCCTTCGAGCAGGTCTGGCGCCGTCTCAACCAGGTGCTGCCGGCCTACGGCTTCACCATCAAGGATACCCAGCAGTCCCTGGGCTGGATCGACGTCGAGTATGACGAGCCCAATGCCGAGTTCTGGCAGGCCAAGGGGGCCGAGCCGTTCAAGCTGGAGGAAGACCAGTACCGCTTCCAGCTGGGCGAGATGGCCGGGGGCAAGACCTCCATCACCCTGTTCGACAAGGACAAGAAGCCGGTTGCATCCGGTGTCATCTCCCAGATGTATATCAGCCTGTCCGAGGCCTTTGCCAAAGGCGTGGCCGATCAGGCCGCTAAAGCAGAATAGAAACAGGGGCCTGGTGCCCCTGTTTTGTTATGTGGAGTTCGCGCAGAGAGCCCTCTTGGGAGCCTGTCCCGGCAGAGAGGCCTGGCGCTGCTTCGCGTGAATGAATCCCTCGTAGACAGGAGCCTGATGCGCCTGTCTTGTCAGTCCCACAACAGGAAGTGTTATTAGCCATGAGTCTTGCAGATCAAGTATTGGCGGTGAATGACGATTTGCCGATCCGTACCGATAAACCTGTCCATTCCGGCAAAGTGCGCAGCGTCTACTGGTTGACCCCCGCAGACAGTGCCCGGCTCATAAGAGAGAAAGGCTATGATGTGCCGGCCGATACGCCCCTCGCCCTCATGGTGATCAGCGACCGCATCTCGGCCTTCGACTGCATCTGGCAGGGTGTGGATGGCCTGAACGGTGTGCCGGGCAAGGGGGCTGCACTCAATGCCATCTCCAGCCACTGGTTCAAGCTGTTCAAGGAGAAGGGGTTGGCGGACAGCCACATCCTGGACATACCGCACCCCTTCGTCTGGATAGTGCAAAAGGCCCGCCCGGTGATGATCGAAGCCATCGCCCGCCAGTACATCACCGGCTCCATGTGGCGTGCCTACAAGGACGGCGAGCGCGAGTTCTGCGGCATCACGTTGCCGGAAGGGCTGAAGAAGGATCAGAAGCTGCCCGAGATCCTCATCACCCCCTCCACCAAGGGGATCCTCAAGGGGCTGGATGGCGTGCCTGAAGCGGACGACGTCAACGTCTCCCGTGCCGACATCGAGCGCCACCATCAGGCCTTCGGTTTCCGCTCCCCGGCGGACATCGATCGCTATGAAACGCTGCTCAAGGAAGGTTTCAACGTCATCAGCGAGGCCCTGGCCGCGCTCGATCAGATCTTCGTCGACACCAAGTTCGAGTTTGGCTATGTCCAGGATGCCGCCGGTCGCGAGAAGCTCATCTACATGGACGAAGTGGGTACCCCCGACAGCTCCCGCATCTGGGACGGCGCCGCCCTGCGCAATGGCGAGATCGTCGAGAAGTCCAAAGAGGGCTTCCGCCAGTGGCTGCTGAACCACTTCCCGGATCCGGACATTCTGCTCAACAAGAACCGCATGCCGGAACGCTTCGCCCTGGCCCGGGACAACAAGCTGCCCACCGAGGTGATGATGGACATCTCCCATACCTACGTGGGGATCGCCGAGAAGGTCATCGGTCACAAGCTGGTGCGCAGTGCCAATCCCAAGCAGGAGATCATCGAGGTGCTGCGCGAGCAGTACGGTCTGATCGACTGAGGCTGACCGCCTTTTTTTGCCGCCGGCGCACAAACGTTTGCCGGCGGTGAAGGCAGCAAGCAGACAAACAGACGGGCCCCATGACGGGGCCCGTTTTTATTGGCGTCTGGCAGTGAGGGAGGGTGGCCTCAGCCATTGACCCGGAAGATCTGGCCGCTCTGCACCCCCAGCACCGACTTCTTGTAGGCCTGGGCCACCCGGGCGGCGGGCACGGGCACGAAGCCCGGGAAGAAGTCGGCGTACTTGTCCATGGACTCTTCCAGCACTGTGGGGCTCACCACGTTGATGCGCAGCCCCCTCGGCAGTTCGCACGCGGCCCCCTTCACGAAGTGCTCTATGGCGCCATTGATGGTGGTCGCGCTCACCCCCCAGTTGATGGGCTCCTCGCTCAGTATGCCGCTGATGAGGGTGATGGATCCCTTGTCATTCAGATGGGGAATGGCGGCCCGGGTCAGGTTGATCTGCCCCATCAGCTTGCTCTGAAGCCCCAGTTGCCACTGCTCGTCGGTCATCTCGGTCAGGGCGCTGAAGGCCACGCTGCCGCTGGCGACCACGAGGGCATCGAACCGACCTATGCCCGAAAATAGGGCGGCGATGGAGGCGCCATCCGTCATGTCGACGGTGGCATCCCCCCGGCTGTGGCCGACCCGGATCACCTGGTGGTCTCTGGCAAGCAACTCGCTGACGGCGGAACCTATGGTGCCGGAGGCACCCACAATCACAATCTTCATCTCTATCGCTCCTGGTTGGGATGTGTTGATGATAGCTGGATGAAAAGGGAGAAAAAGCGCTTAAGATAAACCCATTGTTTCCATATTGGAGCTAATGGATGGAGATCGCCCATCTGAGCAGTTTCTACGAGGTGGTGCAGCGCGGCAGTTTCTCCGCCGCCGCCGATGCATTGGGGGTGAGCAAGGGGATGCTGAGCCGCCACGTCAGCGCCCTGGAGTCCGCCCTCAATGCGCAACTGTTGCAGCGCACCACCCGTCGCCTCAGCCTGACCGAGGCGGGCAGGACCCTCTATGTGCAGGCTGGGCAGATAGCCGCCCTGGCCCGCCAGGCGGAGCAGGACATCCAGGCCCTGACCGAGGAGGACAGCGGTCGCCTGCGCTTCACCTGCCCGGTCAGCACGGGGGATCGCATGGTGAGCGAGCTGCTGGCGCGCTTCGCCGAGCTCTGCCCAGGGGTCGAGGTGGAGCTCAACTTCACCAACGCCATGATCGACATGAGCCAGGGGGAGAATGACATCGCCCTGCGCGCCATGGATCAGGTGCCGGACAATCTGGTGGCGCTGCCCCTCGGGCAGTTGAAAGACGTGGTGGTGGCGAGCCCGACCCTGCTGGCCCGGGAGGGGCTCCCCGCCACCCCCTATGAGCTGGGCGGGCGCCCCTGCCTGCTCCAGGGGCACAACCCGGCCTGGGAGCAGTGGCATTTTCGCAAGGCAGGGGAGGAGGCCCACATCCTGGTGCAGGGCAAGGTGCGGGCCAACCACTACAGCACCCTGCTGCAGCTGGCCCGCTCGGGCATGGGGTTTGCCAAGTGCCCGCTGATGCTGGTGGATACGAGCCTGGCCAGAGGCGAGCTGGTGGCCGTGCTGACGGAGTGGCAGACCGGCCTGCACCCGCTGCATGTGCTCCATGCCCAGCAGCGCCGGGTGCCGCGCAAGATCCGGCTGTTCAAGCAGGTGCTGGCCCAGTGGTTTGCCGAGCGGCCCCACTACCTGCTCTGAGAGGCTGGCGCGCGTTATTTTTCTGTCATCTTCGGCTGCTAGCCTGCGCCCATCATAGCGAGCAGAGAGAGACGGGAATGAAGGGTCATCAGGGTTGGGTTGGGGTCATGTTGTTGTGTGTCAGCTCGGTGCAGGCCGAGGTCAGGGTCGAGGTCCCCGGGGATTTCCAGATCCTGGCGGTGAGCGACGGCAAGGTGCAGGACGAGCGGCATGGGGTGCTGGCCGACGGGGCGCAGCAGTTGCTGGTGCGCTATGAGGGGGTGATCCCGAGTCGCAACAGCAGCGACAACGATCGCCAGATCCGCTCCGAGCCCCAGGTGCTCCGCTATGAGGCCAGCGGCCAGTCGGTACGCCTGAAGGCCCTGGTGCCCACCGACGAGAAAGGCATGGAGCGCTACGCCAAGGCGCCGGTCGTGAGCCTGCTGGCGGGAGACAAGCCCCTGCAGGTGCAGCAGGAGGCCCTGGTGGTCAACGGCATGCAGATCGGCATGGACTGGCACGCCAGGCTGATGGAGTACAACCGCGGCACGGGCAAGGCGGTGCTGGCGACCGGCGCCGTGGCGACCACGGCAGCGGTCCAGGCCCCGTCAGTACCCGCCAGCGAGCTGGAGGGGCAGTTGCAGCAACTCTTCCTGCGGGCGGACCCCGAACTTCGCAAGCGCTTCATCGGTTGGGCCGTGCCCCGGCTTTAAGTTTGCCCCCCGTTGCAGTAACGTGGGCACACTCATCTCCTGACGTGCCCATGTTGACCAGCGAGGCCCCATGTTTGAATTGCATCCCCGCCTGCAGGCGGATACCCAGATACTCGGGGATCTCCCCCTTTGCCGCGTGCTGCTGGCCAAAGACAGCCAGTATCCCTGGCTCATCCTGGTGCCCAGGGTCGCCGGACTGCGGGAAATCCACCACCTGGCCCCCGCGCAGCAGCAACAGCTGATGCAGGAGTCCTGCGCCGTCGCCACCCTGATGGAGCACGCGCTCAATCCGGACAAGATCAACGTGGCGGCGCTCGGCAACCTGGTGCCCCAGCTGCACCTGCACCATGTCGCCCGCTTCAGCTCGGATGCCGCCTGGCCCGGTCCCATCTGGGGAGCTCACCCCGCTGTCCCCTATCAGGCACAAGATTTGCGACAGCAGGCCGATAACTGGCGAGCCCGGTTGGCCACCCTGGGTGGATTCCAGCCGTTTCTGACTGACAATACGGTCAAGTGAGAGGCGGCTCGCGGTTTCAACACCGGGATCACGCAATCTGTTAGCGTATCGGACGCGCGCGTGATGACATGGGCGGTGAGACAGACAAGCCTATTTTTTCGATCAGCAGGAAGGTTCCATGATAGTGACAAGATCCGAGGATGATGCCGTATTGACCACAGAGGACGTGCTGCTGAGCCTGTGCAATTCGGTGACGAGCGTATTGAGTGCGGCGACCCAGACCCAGGTGCGCTTCTCCGGCATGGTGCAACGGATCAGCAAGACCTGCCTCAAGCCGGACATCGGCTGCTTCGTGCTGTTCGACGGAGGCTTCTCCGGGCTGGTGGTGATCAACTTCTCCGCCGCCGCCGCCATGGAGCTCTACCAGAGCTACATGCTCAGCATGGGGCTCTCCAAGGAGGATCTCGCCATCTCCCACACCTCGGATGAGGTGAGCAACGTCATGGGCGAGCTGATGAACCAGATCGTCGGCAGCTTCACCGGCAAGGTGGGGCGCGAGCTGCAGACCCACATCACCCAGAACCAGCCCAAGATGCTGGCACTCAACAAGCAGGTGATGCTGAGCGTCGACACCAACCTCGACAACCCCGAGACCCGCAGGGTCACCTTCTTCACCGCCAGCAACAACATCTTCTATCTGGAGCTGGCCATGGACAGGACAGAGTTTATCCGGATCCACGATGGCGGTGTGCAGGAGGAGGTCGATCCGGACGAGCTGATCGCCCAGGCCAAGCTGGCGGCGACCAAGCCGGCCCAGGCGGTCGCCCCGGCGAGCAACGAGCACGACGATCTGCTGGACTCTCTCGGCATCTAAGGCCGTCAGGAAGCGAAAAAAACGAGGCCACCCCTGGGGTGGCCTCGCTGTTTTCGACAGGGCTCGACTTAGAAGTTGTAGAGCAGGCCGGTGCTGAAGCGGGTGGCCTGGGTATCGTAGAAGTCGATGTCGGAGTCGGCGCCTGAGTAGGCGGCGGTGAAGGTCGCGGCCAGGGCCTTGACCCCGAACAGGTTGTGCCAGAAGAAGGTGCCGTTGATGGCGAACTCGTCTGCATCGGCACGCCGGCCGAACAGGGGATTCGCCTCGTCATACTTGCGCTTGCCGGCATAGAGGTTGCTGACGATGGACCATTGCGGGCCCCGCTTGGCGTAAGTGAGCTGCACCCCTGTGTTGTCGAAGCTCTCGGCGCTGCCGTCGAGCCTGGCCTGCTTGTAGAGGATCGCCGGCTCCAGCAACTGGTTGCCGCCGAAGTGGAACTGGTAGGAGAGCTCCATGTCGTGCACCTTGCCGTTGCGATTCAGCATGGCGGCATAGTTTGTGCCGTGGGCCTGGTCATACTGCTGACCGCTGCGCTCCTCGTCCAGATCCACCTCCCGGGTGGTGAGGCTGCCGTAGAACTGGCTGCCCCAGATCTTGTCCCAGGCAAAGCGCACCCCTTTCGACTTCACGTCGGTGGCGCTGCGATCCACCCCGGTGGCGAAGGGATCGCTCCACAGCTCCACCGGCATGGCGTTGAACACCAGGGAGGTGGCGACTATGCCCTTGTCGCCCATCTCCTGGCGCAGGCCCAGCTGCTGGGTGAAGTCGAAGCGCACCGCATCCTGGATCAGGTTGCCGAGGAACACCTGGGTGCGGGTGTCGGCGAAGGTGTAGCGGATGTCGGCGTTGATGAGGGGGGTCAGGCCGCTCTCGCTGTCGGGAGAGCCGAGATCATGGATGCGGCTGTTGCTGTCGTCGCCGGCATAGAAGTTGGACTCGTGGCTGACCACATTGACCCCGCCGAGCAGGAAACCGGACCAGCCGGACTCTCTGGGGATCTCGCCAAGATCGGCGTGGGCGGCATTGGCGGCTAGCAGACCAAGACTCAACAGGACATGATTGCGCATGGGGTGTGCTCCTGACACAAGGGATGACAAGGGTGGCAGTGCGGCTCGGGATCCTTTGCTGAACCGGAGCTGACTGACTCAGGCGGGCATGCTACCCCAGTCGGAGTGTGACGTTAATCAATAATTTAAGGTGCAACGGGCAAGAGTTCAGGGCGCCGTACTGGTATTCTGTTTGCGCAATAACGGGGAGAAAACAACGAGATGAAGCAAATCAAATCCTGGGCGCAATACTATGTCGACCTGATGACCAAGCTGGGACTGGTGCGCTTCAGCATGTTCCTGGCGACCGCCATCATAGTGCTGGCGGTCTCCATCCAGATGGGGGTGACCCTGTTTCTGCGCGGCACCGTGGATATAGTCGACCTGGTGCGCTCTGTCTTCTTCGGCCTACTGGTGACCCCCTGGGCCGTCTATTTCCTCTCCATAGTCGTGGATCAGCTGGAGGACTCCCGCCAGCGGCTGACCCGCATGGTGCGCAAGCTGCAGGACATGCGCGAGCGCGACCTCGAGCTCAACAGCCAGCTGCAGGAGAACATCAGCCGCCTCAATGCCCAGATCGCCGAAACCAACCGGGCCGAGACCCTGCGCCAGCAAGCCATAGAGGATCTGGAGAACGAGGTGTTCCAGCGGGAGAAGGCCCAGCTGCACCTGGGGGAGCGCACCGCCCTGTTGCGCTCCTTCATCGACTGCTCCCCGGATCTGGTCTACTACCGCAACGAGGACGAGCAGTTCTCCGGCTGCAACCGCGCCATGGAGGAGCTGACCGGCAAGGTGGAGGCCGAGCTCATCGGGCTGACCCCGTTCGATGTCTACAAGCAGGAGATCGCCAACAAGGTGGTGGAGACCGACAAGCAGGTCTTCGCCAGCAACGAGCCCCTCACCTACGAGCAGTGGCTGGAGTACCCCGATGGCCGCAAGGCCTACTTCGAGCTGCGCAAGGTGCCCTTCTTCGACCGCTTCGGCAAGCGGCTCGGCCTGCTCGGCTTTGGCCGCGACATCACAGAGCGCAAGCAGTATCAGGACAAGCTGGAGAAGGCGAGCCGGGACAAGACCACCTTCATCTCCACCATCAGCCACGAGCTGCGCACACCGCTCAACGGCATCGTCGGCCTGAGCCGCATGCTGATGGACACGCCGCTCGATGCCAAGCGGCAGCAGCAGCTCAAGACCATCCACCTGAGTGCGGTGACGCTCGGCAACATCTTCAATGACATCATCGATCTCGACAAGCTCGATCGCCGTCGCCTCGAGATAGCACCTGCCCCCATGGACCTGCCCGCCTTCCTCGACGAGCTGGAGATGCTGTCGCGCATCCAGGCGGAGCAGAAGGGGCTCTACCTGCACTTCGATCGGGATGGCGACATGCCGCAGTTCGTGATGGCGGACGGCACCCGGCTGCGCCAGGTGCTGTGGAACCTGGTGGGCAATGCGGTCAAGTTCACCGACGAGGGGGGGGTGACGGTGCGCTGCCTCGCCCACGCCGCCGATGAACCGGGCAAGCTGGCCCTGCACTTCGAGGTGGAAGACACCGGGGTCGGCATTCCCCGTGCCCAGCAGGAGAAGATCTTCGCCATGTACTACCAGGTGCAGGGCAAGAAGCACGCCACCGGCACCGGCATCGGTCTCGCGGTCTCCCGCCAGCTGGTGCAGGCCATGGGCGGCCAGCTCTATGTGGACAGCGACCCGGGGGAAGGCGCCTGCTTCACCGCCGAACTGGAGGTGGACTGCGTCGAGCCGCAGGCGACCTCGCCTGAGCCCGAGATGCCCTCCCTCGACATCCTGCTGGTGGAGGACGTAGAGCTGAACGTCACCGTCGCCTGCGCCCTGCTGAACAAGCTCGGCCATCAGGTGCAGGTGGCGCGGGACGGCACCCAGGCGCTGGCCATGGCCAACCCGGATGACTTCGACCTCATCCTGCTGGACATCCAGCTGCCGGACATGACCGGCTTCGACGTGGCGGCCCAGCTGCTGGCCCGTTACGGCGACAGCCTGCCCCCCATGGTGGCGCTCACCGCCAATGCCACCGGCGATCGCCAGTACTACCGGGATCACGGCATGCAGGATGTGATCAACAAGCCGCTCGGCTCCAAGGCGGTGCGGGAGGTGATAGGCCACCTGTTTGCGGATCTCGCCGACGACGAGGCCTTTGATCAGGCGGACGCGGGCAACCAGGATGCGCTGCTGGACTTGCCCTTCCTCACCGACTACGCCAGCACGGTCGGCAAGCCGGTGCTGATCTCCAGCGTGGATCTGTTCGAGAAGATGATGCCGGACTACATGGCGGTGCTGGACTCCAACATGATTGCCAGGGATCAGGCCGGCGTGGTGGAGGAGGCGCACAAGATAAAAGGGGCGGCGGGTTCCATCGGCCTGCGCCGCCTGCAGCAGACGGCCCAGCTTATCCAGAGCCCGGATCACCCCGCCTGGTGGGAGAACGTGGAGGACTGGATTGAGACGCTGCGTCGTGAATATCCCGGCGACATCGCCCGCTTGCGGCGCTGGTTGTTGTCGTGAACCTGACGGACGTCGCAGGCAAGGAGCCGCACCATGTATGACAGTCTGATTACCCCGGCGCGCATTCACCCCTGGGGCAGCGAGGAGCTGCTGGAGGCGACCGAGCAGGATCGCGCCCGCATCGTGCAGGCGGCGCCGGTGCGCCGCCTGCAGCAGAAGACCCAGGTCTTCCCGCTCGATGTGAAGGCCTCGGTGCGCAGCCGTCTCACCCACTCCCTGGAGGTGCAGGAGACGGGTCGCCAGATCAGCCGCCGCATTCTGGCGGCCCTGCCGGCGGGCACCGTCTGCGAAGGGGCCTTCATCAACCTGGTGGAGATGGCCTGCCTGCTGCACGACGTCGGCAACCCGCCGTTCGGCCACTTCGGCGAGCAGGTGATGAGCCAGTGGCTGGCACAGTCGCTGGATGAGCTGTTCGCCAGCGCCCATGATCAGCTGCCGAGCCCGCAGTGGGCCGAGCTTCGTCAGGACCTGCTGGTGTTTGACGGCAATGCCCAGAGCCTGCGGCTGGTGCACAGCCTGCACGAGATGAACCTCACCCTGGGCCAGCTGGCGGCCCTGTGCAAATACCCGCAGCAGCCCCTGCTGCACAGTCCCCAGGGCTATGGCCAGCACCATGGCTGGACCAGCAAGCGCGGCATCTTCTTCAGCGAGCAACCCCTCTATCGCGCCCTCGGCCAGAGTCTGGGACTGGCGCCGGGCTGTCGGCATCCGCTGGTCTACATCATGGAGGCGGCGGACGACATCTCCTACTGCATCGCCGATCTGGAGGACGCGGTGGACAGGCGCATCCTCACCCAGGGGGAGTTGCTGGCGGCGCTGCGCGGTGCCGATGAGGGGGACTACATGGCCAGCCTGCTCGAGGAGGCGCTCGCCTCCGGTCGGGGCTTCTTCCCCCATTTTCGCCAGCATCTGACCCGGGATCTGGTGGCGCTTGCGGCCCACACCTATGTGAGCGACCACGAGGCCATACTGAGCGGGGCCTACCCCAGGGCGCTGCTGCACGGTCAGGCCCCGGCGGCCCGGGTGCTGGATGTGCTCAAGGGGGTGGCGCGGGAGCAGGTCTTCATGCGTCCCGAGGTCGAGGCGCTGGAGCTGGAAGGCTATGCCGCCCTGCGCGGGGTGCTCTCCACCTACGCCTGCCTGCTGGCCCTGCCCGCCGCCCAGTTCGAGCGACTGCTGGCAGGCAACGGCGGGAGCGAGCTCTTCTTCGCCCGGCGCCTGTTCCACCGGTTGTCGGCCCGCCACCTCAAGGCCTACCGGCTGGCGGTGGCCAGCCGGGATCCGCGCTTTGACAATGGCGCCGAGCAGGAGTGGTACTACAGGGTGCGGCTGCTGCTCGACTATGTCAGCGGCATGACGGATACCTATGCGCTTGAGGAGTTCAGGCTGTTGTCCGGGATTTGACCGGGGCCGGTTGTG
Source organism: Aeromonas genomosp. paramedia (assembly GCF_023093515.1). Lineage (NCBI taxonomy): Bacteria > Pseudomonadati > Pseudomonadota > Gammaproteobacteria > Aeromonadales > Aeromonadaceae > Aeromonas > Aeromonas genomosp. paramedia. Next base: position 122,316 of record NZ_JAAROG010000019.1, on the reverse strand, counting down.
GCCGCATTCCACCCATATGGGTGGGGGTGATATTGCGTAAAATTCGGTGTTTTTTTAGACTGTGGCAACTTGTTCAACTTTCACACGGTAAGGAGACGATCATGCAACATTCCATGTTCAACGTTGCGTTCGATCGCTGCAATGGCAGCGCGAAGACTCGTGCTCTTTATTTACCGCGTGGAGGGAACAGGTAACACCTGCTTTTTCATCACCCGCGGTTGTCCCGCAGGGTGATGCCTCTCTCCGGGAGAACCGCACGTTCAACTGGAGAATATTATGTCTATCGAACTCGCCCTGCTGCGCCGCGTCGAAACCCTGGTTCAAAAACGGATCACCCGGCTGGAGCGCCGCGTCAGCTATCTGCATCTCTCTCCCGCCCTGCTCAAGGACATCGGGCTGGAAGGGCACAATGTGCAGGTCGCTCATGTCCGTGAGCGGGAGTTTCAAACCGGTTTCCGACTCGGGAATCGAATAACCTGAGGCGAGGGGCCTTGGCCCCCGACTCCTGGATGGCAGGCCTGGGCCTGCCATTTTTCTTTCCTGATGAGCATTCTCTCAATTTTGTTGTCGCACATTGAGCCAGACACATTATGATCCCCCTCCTATCCATACGGGAGTCACCTATGCTTTGCCGCTGCTATCGCCTCATCCTGTTGTGCTGGCTGGCCTGCTGTAGCCAGGGGGCGATGGCGGTCGAGACGCTGCTGGACAGGAGCGCCTTCGCGCCATCCGGGCAGCAATGGCTCTTCACCCACCATGAGCTGGTGGTCGGCATGCCGGCGACGGCCTGGCCCCCCTATACCTATACCGATGGCCGGGGTAACTTCACCGGCCCTCTGGATGCCTTTGCCTCGCAGATTGCGGGCAGCCTGGGCCTCGAGTTACGTTATCGCACCTATGCCAACAATACGGCGGTCCAGCAGGCGTTGCTGGACGGCAAGATTGACATGGTGATCGGCGTGGCCCCCAGCCCGATCCGCAAGCTGCGGATGCTGTTTACCTCGGAGCTGATGGCGTTGCCCCGCGCCGTGCTGCTGACCGGGGGGCGGGAGAGCCTCTCCCTGGAGGAGGCCTACGGGGTGCGCTGGGTCTGCGTCTTCGGTGTCAGCGCCTGCGATGAGCTGCTGCGCCTTGGCATCTCGAACCTGGTGACGGTGGACAGCCGGGATGAGGCGATCTTCATGCTCAAGGAGGGGAAGGCGGACGCCTATCTGGCCGAGCTGCCCATGTTGAGCCGCCTGCAGGCCATGGCGGGCATGACGCTGACCACGGTGGACTGGATGAGGGATACCTCCCTCGCCATGGCGGTGGCACCGGGCAACGAGCCCCTGCAGGGGCTGCTCGAGCGGGCGCTGGATGACATCTCGCCCGGCGAGCGCCGCCGCATCCTGGAGGCGGGGGGCATAGTTGACTATGAGCTGGTGAAGGGCAGCAAGGAGGTCGTCTTCAGCGCGCCGGAGCAGGCGTGGCTGCAGCAGCACCCTGTGCTCAAGTACGGGATCGCCCCAAACTGGCCCGGGATGAGCGAGATAGACGACAAGGGCCGGCTCAAGGGGCTGGTTGCCGATCTGCTGGCGATGTTGAACCAGCGCGCCGGCCTGCAGTTCACCCTGGTGCAGACCCGAAGCTGGGCCCAGACCCTGGAGCTGTTTCAGGCTCGCCAGCTGGACCTCATCCCGGCCATGACCCCGACCATGGAGCGCCAGCAGTTTGCCCGCTTTACGCCCAATTACGTCTCTCTCAACAGGGTGATAGTGGGCAGGCAGGGCATGGCGGAGCTGACCAGCCCTAGGGAGCTGAAGGGATACAGGGTGGGCATGGTGGGGGGCTCGGTGGAGAAATCCCTGCTGAGCGAGGTGGGAGCCGAGGCCGTGACGGTCGCAAGCGATCCCGAGCTGCTACCGCTGCTGGATCAGCAGAAGGTGGACTATGTGCTGATGAGTATGACCACGCTGGAGCAGTCGTTGCAGCGGGGCTTCAGCGATCGCTATCAGGTGGTCTTCTCCGGCAGCGAGTTGCGGGTTCCCGTCGCCATGGCGGCCCACCTGCAGGATCCCATGCTGCAGCAGATCCTGACCAAGGTGCTGCTCTCCATCCCCCCGGAGGAGCTGGTCGCCCTGGAGAAGAAGTGGCTCTCCCTGACCATACAGACGGGGCTGGATCCGCGCAAGGTGCTGCTCTGGTCCTCCCTGGGCGGGGGGATCTTTCTGCTCTTCCTGCTGCTGTTCGTGGGCTGGAACCGGACCCTGCGCCGCCAGATCAGTCAGCGGCGGGAGGCGGAGCGCCGGCTCGAAGAGCAGCTGGTGTTCGTCCAGATGATGCTGGATGCCCTGCCCAACCAGGTGGTGCTGACCAATGAGCACTATGAAATCGCGATGACCAACCTGGCATACCGGCAGATGTTCCTGGGGGGCGAGAACCTGAGCGGCTCGTACGAGCGCTTGCTCAAGGACAGGCTGCCGGAGGCCATCCGGGCCAGGGTGATCGAGGAGGATGCCAGGGTCTGGGAGAGCGGCGAGGAGCTGCACGGCCGCGGCGAGATCCGGCGCGCCGACGGTGTCGAGCATCAGATGATCTACACCAAGCGGCTGTTCGTCGGTCCCGACGGCAAGCGGCTCGGGATCCTGACCGTACTGACGGATGTCACCGAACTGAGGCAGGCGCGTTCCGCGGCGCAGGAGGCGCAGACCCGGCTGACCCAGATCACCGACAGCATGCCGGGGCTGGTCTATCAGTATCACTGGCTGGGGCCGGGCAACGGCAGCTTCCTCTACACCTCTCAGGGGCTCAAGGAGATGATGGGGTCCGAGGCGGCCGACGACACCCTGCTGGGGCTGACGGGGCAGGCCCTGCATGACTTCGTGACCACGGTGGAGCGCCATGCCCTGACCATGCAGCCGCTGGATCTCGAGGTGGAGATCAGGCGTCAGGGACAAACGGGCTACCTGCAGATCCGGGGCCACTTCGTGCGACAGGAGGGGCTGGAGGGGGTCATCCTGAATGGGGTTGTGCAGGACATCACCAAGCTCAAGCACCAGGAGCTGGAGCTGCGCGAGGCCAGGCGGGTGGCGGAGGAGGCGACCCAGGTGCGCAGCCGGTTCCTCGCCACCATGAGCCACGAGTTGCGCACCCCCATCTCCGGCATGCACGGCATGCTGGAGCTGCTGCAGATGAGCTCCCTCGATGACGATCAGCGCTATATGCTGCGCAACATCTCGACCTCCACCAATCACCTGCTCTATCTGGTGAACGACATCCTGGACTTCTCCAAGATGGAGGCGGGGCAGTTGCAACTCAATCCCCATCCCTGCCGGTTGACCTCTGTCATCTGCGACGTCATCCGGGGTCATGCCACCCTGGCCTATGGCAAGGGGCTCAACGTGACGCTGGCGTGGGGACAGGAGGTGCCGGATCAGGCCAGCCTGGACGCGGTGCGCGTGGGTCAGGTGATCTCCAATCTGCTGAACAACGCGGTGAAGTTCACCGAGGCGGGGGAGATTGCCATCCAGGTGGGTTATCAGGCCCATCAGCTGACCTTGACGGTGCGGGATACGGGGATTGGCATAGCCCGGGATAAGCAGGTCAATCTGTTTACCCCGTTCAAGCAGGTGGAGTCAGACATCACCCGGCGTTTTGGCGGCACCGGGCTCGGGCTCGCCATCTGCCATCAGCTGACCCTGAAGATGGGGGGAAGCCTGGTGCTGGAGAGCGAGGCGGGGGTCGGCACCACAGTGACCTTCGCCATCCCCCTGGCCGAGTGCCGCTGGGATGCCCCGCCGCTGGCGGGTCAGCACTGGTGGTGGTTCGGGGAGGACGAGGTGCTGCAAGCCGTGATGGAACGGCTCGGCGCCACGCTCCACCCCATGAGCGCCGAGCAGTGGCGTCATCCCCTTGAGGGCTGCCTGCTGGCGCAGGAGAGCCGCCTGGAGCAGGCCCTTGGCAGTGGCTGGTTGCAGCATTTGCAGCAATCTTCCCTCAAGGGCATAGTACTCTCCCCCCATGAGGCATTGCGTGGCCGCATGGGCAGTGACGCCTGGTGGCGGATCGGCCAGTCCCCCATCTACCCGGATCTGCTGCTGGAGACCTGCCGCCAGCTGTCGAGCGAGCGGCCGAGCCAGCCGATGCAGATGGAGGGAGAGCGACTCAGGGGCAGGGTGCTGGTGGCGGACGATCATCCCGTCAACCGCGCGCTGCTGACCCGCCAGCTCGCCATCCTCGGCATAGAGCCCGAGGTGGTGGATGATGGGGAGAAGGCGCTGCGCGCCTGGCAAGGGCAGGAGTTCGCCCTGCTGCTCACCGACTGCCACATGCCGGTGATGGATGGCTATACCCTGGCGCGCACCCTGCGGGCGGCCGGTGACGAGGCGCCCATCATAGGCATCACCGCCGACACCTCTGAGGAGGCCAGCCAGCAGATGCTGGAGGCCGGCATGAACGACATGCTGTTCAAGCCCTACAGCCTGGAAACCCTGCGCCAGACCCTGGCTCGCTGGCTACCGGCGGCCAGCCCGCAACAGGAGGCAGTGGCACCCCGGCAAGCAGAGGTTCAGGCTCCGGGAATATGCTGGTTGACCCTGTTTGGTGACGAGGGGGTGGCGCGCAGCATGGCCAGCGAATATCTGGAGGCCAACCGCCAGGATGGCGAAGACATGATGCAGGCTCTGGCCCGGCAGGATAACCAGGCGCTGGTGGAGACGGCGCATCGCATCAAGGGGGCCGCCCGCATGGTGGGGCAGCAGGCATTGGCGACCGAGGCCGCCCAGCTGGAGGCGGCGGCCAGGTTGAAGCAGCTGGACAGGCTCGACGAGCTGGTCCAGACGGTACAGGCATTGATGGACTCTATCAGAGGTGAAATGGAGTTATGGCTCGATGAATAGTGCACGGCATGAGTTGGCGATCATGGTGGTGGAGGATCACAACTTCCAGCGCAAGGCCCTGATGCACCAGATCCGCGGGCTTGGCTACGGCAACCTGCTGGAAGCCCAGGACGGGGAGGAGGCGCTGATCCAGTGCCAGCACCACCAGGTCGACATCCTGTTCTGCGATCTGCGGATGCCGGGCATGGATGGCATGGCCCTGCTGCGTCGCCTCTCCCTCGGCGGCTTTCGCGGCGGCATAGTGCTGTGCAGCGCACTGGAGGATGATGTGGTGGACGCCGTGCTGCGCATGAGTCGTGCCTACGGCCTGCAGGTGCTGGGGCGCATCGACAAACCCGCCAGCCATCAGCAGATCGCCCAGTTGATCGGCGCCTGGCAGCCCCAGCAGGTGCGCAGCCAGGAGGAGGACGGCCACAGCCTGAGTCTGGATGAGCTGTGCCGGGCCCTGGAGCAGGACCAGCTGCTGCCCTGGTATCAACCCAAGGTGAGCTTTGAAAACGGTCAGTGGGTCGGCATGGAGGCGCTTGCCCGCTGGCAGCACCCCGAATATGGGCTCATCTCGCCGGCCCGCTTCATCCCGCTGGCGGAGCACAACGGGCTCATGGATCCGCTGACCGAGGTGATCATCGGCAAGTCACTGCGCGACGGCCACCTGTGGGAGAAGACGGGGCTCTCCCTGAACCTGTCGATGAACCTCTCCACTACGTCGCTGATCGAGGGGGATCTGTGCAATACCCTGCTCAATCACTGCCAGCGCTGGAGCATCAACCCCGAGCTCATCACCCTGGAAGTGACAGAGAGCGCCTTCGTCAAGGATCTCGGCAAGTCCCTGGAGGTGCTGACCCGCTTGCGGATGCACGGCTTCGGCCTCTCCATCGACGACTTCGGCACCGGCTACTCCTCCATGCAGCAGCTCGCCCTGCTGCCGTTCACCGAGCTGAAGCTGGACAGATCCTTCGTCGATCGCTGCTATGAAGATCCCTCCCGCCTCGCCATCATCGAATCCAGTATCGAACTGGCGCGCAAGTTGGGGTTAAAATCGGTGGCAGAGGGGGTCGAGGACGAGGCCACCTGGCTGCTGCTGGCCAGGCTGGGGTGCGATCAGTGCCAGGGATTCTTCTCCGCACGCCCCATGCCACGCGAGGAGTTGCTCGTCTGGCATGACACCTGGCGCGAACGATTGCCCGCATTGATCGGGCGCTAATCAAGGGCAGGATGCCCCTGCGACACAAGGATGGTCATGAAAATATCAAGCAAGCTGTTGTTGAGCTTCTGTTTTATCAACCTGCTCATCATTCTCTCCTCCGCCCTTGTCTACCATCAGCTCGGCCGGATTGAAGCCTCCCAGGAGGCCTTGCTGGCCCAGGCCCTACCCGCCCTGCAACGGGACGAGGCGAGCCAGAAGGCCCTGATCGCCACCGTCTCCTCCCTGCGGGCCTACCTCATCCTCGGCAAGGATCCGGCGCAAGGTGCGCGCATCAAGCAGGAGTGGGAGCAGGCCTGGCGAGCCATAGAGCAGCAGGGATTCACGCCTGACCTGACCCGGTCCCTCAAGAGCTTCAAGGGGGCGCAGGAGAAGGTGTGGGCCCTGGCCCATACCGAAGACAACCTGCCGGCCCACACCCTGATGCTGCTGGAGGCAGGCCCCCTGGCTGAGGCGGCCCTCGATCAGCTGCAATCCATCGCCAACGAAGAGGTGGCGACCCCCCAGGAGGCACTGCCCGGCGATCGCCGTCTGCTGCTCAAGCAGGTGGGGGATGCCTACAACGGGCTGGCCAATGCCCTCTCCGCCCTGCGGGACTTCCTCATCTCGGGGGACAAGGAGTATCGCGACAAGTACCAGGACTACTACCAGTTCCATCTGCAGCGGGTGGCCGAGCTGAAACAGCAGCAGGCCAACTTCACCGAGGCGCAGAAGGGGTTGTGGACGCTCTTCGAGGAGATGTCTGCGCCCTTTGCCGAGCTGGTGGGGCAGGTGATCGCCAGGCGGCAGGCGCCGGACTGGGATCAGGCCAATCACCTGATGGCCACCGACATAGAACCTGCGTTGACCCGGCTCGCCGATCAGCTGGCGAATCAGGTGACCCAGACCCGGGGAGAAGTGGACAAGATAGCGGGCAAGCTGGCCGGTGCCAGTCAGGCCATTCACCGCACCCTGCTGCTGGCGACCACCAGCGTCATCCTGCTCGGCACCCTGGTAGCCCTGCTGTTCAGCCGCCGCCTGACCCGCGACATCGCCAGCCTGGTGAACCGTGCCGGGCAGGTCGCCGATGGCCGCCTGCCGAGTGCGCCCCTGCCGGTGCTGCGCCAGGACGAGCTGGGCGGGCTGACAGGCTCCATCAACCGGATGTCGAGCCAGCTGCGCCAGCTGGTGGGGGAGATCCAGGGGGCGGTGGCGCAGGTGGAGGGGGCCGGCCGCGAGGTGGGCCAGACCACCAATGCCATAGTGGACGATCTGGCGAGTCAGAATCAGCGGCTGGATACGGTCGCGGCCGCCATAGAGCAGATGTCCGCCAGCACCCGGGACGTGGCGGGCAACATCGCCGATGCGGCTGGCGCCGCGCGGCAGACCGAGCAGCAGGCCAGGCAGGGGGAGCAGGCCCTCGCCCGCATGGGGAGCACCATGGCGCAGATTGCCGCCATGATCACCCAGGCCAATCAGGCGATGACGCTGCTCAGCAGCCAGAGCGAGCAGGTGGGCCGCGTCACCGAGGTGATCGCCACCATAGCCGAGCAGACCAACCTGCTGGCGCTCAATGCCGCCATAGAGGCGGCGCGCGCCGGGGAGCAGGGGCGGGGATTCGCCGTGGTGGCGGACGAGGTGCGCCAGCTGGCCAGCCGCACCAGCCAGTCGACGGCGGAGATCAACCAGACCATCGCCAGCATACAGCAGCAGACCCGCCAGACCGCCGATACCGTGGGCAGCGGCACCCTGCTGGTGGAGCAGGGCAGGGGGGCCGTGGCCTCGGCCACCGAGACCCTGGCGGCCATGTCGGCGCTGGTGCAGGATCTCTGCGGCCAGCTCGCCGCCATCGCCACCGCGACCGAGCAGCAGTCCAGGGTGGCCCAGGAGGTGGCGGGCACGGTGGAGGAGATCGCCGGACTCAGCCACCAGTCCAGCGAACACAGCCAGCAGGGGGAGTTGATCGCCGCCCGGCTGACCCGGGAGACGGGCCAGCTGACCGCGGCCATCAGCCGCTTCGAGCTGGATGCCTGAGCAGGGCAGGGGTGACAGCCAAGCGGGGCAGGCCTATGGGCCTGCCCCGCTTGTTTTCACGCATGATATCGAGAGGCCCTGTGGTCGATGCTGCTGCCGGTCTCCTGGTTGAGCAGGCAGGCCAGCAGGCATAGGGCGCTTCTCGCTGCCGGCTCGGTCCGGACGCAGGAATCCAGGTCAGTCCAGACGCCGGAAGGCCCGGTGGTCGACGCTGCTGCTGGTCTCCTGGTTGAGCAGGCTGACCAGCAGGGGGATGGGGCGCTTCTCGCCAGCAACGTCTGGTGAGGGTCAGTCCAGCCGCCGAAAGGCCTGGTGGTCGACGCTGCTGGTCTCCTGGTTGAGCGGGCTGACCAGCAGGGGTATGGGGGCGCTTCTCGCTGCCGGCTCGGTCCGGACGCAGGAATCCAGGTCAGTCCAGACGTCGGAAGGCCTGGTTGTCGAAGCTGCTGCTGGTCTCCTGGTTGAGCAGACTGACCAGCAGGATGGCCCGCTTCTCCCCATCCGGCTCCAGATAGATGGCCTCGAACCCGGCCAGGGGGCCGGATTCGATCAATACCTTGTCCCCTTGCGTCGGCAGGCGGGCATAGCTGGCGCGCGCCTCGTCGCTGTCGTCCCGGCTCATCAGCCGGTAGATCAGCTGGCTGCTGACGGGGCTCCACTCCTTGCCGAAGTGAATGATGCGGCTGATGCCGCGGGTGGACTTCAGGGTGACCGGGGTCACCACTTCCAGATCCACGTAGATGAACAGGTAGTTGGGGAACATGGGTTCACGCTGCGGGACCCGTTTGCCACGCCGCAGCTTCTCCACTTCCACCATGGGGTAATAGGATTCGACGCCTTGAGCCGCCAGATGGGCGCGGGCGCGGGCCTCTTCCTTGGGTTTGCAATAGGCCAGATACCATTTCTTCATTGTTGTTCTGTTTTTTCGTGTTGCCGTGCTTCTGGCTATGATAACGGGGGCAAAAAAAAAGGCCACGCTTGACGTGGCCTTTTTTACAGAGTGAGTGGTTACCAACCTTTCACCAGACCGCCCTTGAACAGCTCGGTCCCCTTCTTGTAGACCTCGTCGGTCTGGAAGGCCTGGACGAACTCCTTGACCTTCTCGTCGTCCTTGTTGTTTTCGCGGGCAACGATCAGGTTGACGTAGGGGGACTCCTTGTCTTCGACGAAGAGGCCGTTTTCGGTCGGGGTCAGGCCGATCTGACCGGCGAAGGTGTTGTTGATGATGGAGAGATCAACATCTTCCAGGGAGCGGGGCAGCTGAGCGGCTTCCAGCTCGACGATCTTGAAGTTGCGCGGGTTGCTGGCGATGTCCAGCACGGTCGCTTCCAGACCGGCACCTTCCTTCAGCTTCAGCAGGCCCTGCTTCTCCAGCAGGATCAGGGAGCGACCCAGGTTGGTCGGATCGTTCGGCACCGCGATCTGGGCACCGTCTTTCAGCTCGGACAGGGCCTTGATCTTCTTGGAGTAACCGGCGATCGGGTAGACGAAGGTGTTGCCAACCGGCACCAGCTTGAAGCCGCGATCACGGATCTGGGCATCCAGGTAGGGCTTGTGCTGGAAGGCGTTGACGTCGACGCTGCCGTCGTTCAGGGCCACGTTCGGGGTGACGTAGTCGGAGAAGGTGACGATCTCGACGGTCAGGCCGTATTTCTCCTTGGCCACCTTGGCCGCGGTCTCGACCAGTTCGGTCTCGGGGCCGGCGATGGCGCCGACTTTCAGGGTCTTGCTCTCTTCCTTCTGACCGCAGCCGACCAGTACCAGAGTTGCCAGCAGCGCAGCCGCAGCGGATTTAATGCCCAATTTCATAAAAACCTCCTGTCAGAAATCGACGATTAACGATGATCACATTGTTTGACCAGGCGCTCACCCGCGCTCTGGATGAGTTGAACCAGTACCACCAGAATGACCACGGTGACCAGCATGACGGTAGGGTCGAAGCGCTGGTAGCCGTAGCGAATACCCACATCGCCCAGGCCGCCCCCCCCGATGGCACCGGCCATGGCGGAGTAGTTAACGAGCGTGACGAGGGTGATGATGATGCTGTTGAGGATCCCGGGCAGGGCCTCGGGCAGCAGCACCTTGGCAATGATTTGCAAGGGTTTGGCACCCATGGCCTTGGCGGCTTCGAGCAGGCCGTCCGGCACTTCCATCAGGGCACCTTCCACCAGACGGGCGATGAAGGGGATGCAGCCCACGGTCAGCGGCACTATGGCGGCTATGGTGCCTATGCTGGTGCCGACGATCAGCCGGGTCAGCGGAATGATGGCCACCAGCAGTATGATGAAGGGCACGGAGCGGCCGACGTTGACGACGATGCCGAGGATCTTGTTCAACAGCGGGTTGGCCAGGATCTGGCCCGCCTTGGTCACGTGCAGTGCCACGCCGAGCGGCAGGCCGAGCAGGCAGCCGAACAGGGCGGAGGCAAACACCATGATCAGGGTGTCGCCGAGGGCCGTGAACAGCAGATTAATCATGGCTTCGGACATGAGTCATTACCTCCAGCTGGATAAGATGGCTGAGTCGCCGAGGATTGGGCGCAGCAGATTAGTCATTGCTTCGGACATAGCCCATTACCTCCAGCTGAATGTGGTTGTCGATGAAGAACTGCTGGGTGGCCTCGCACTGGGCCTCGTCCCCGAACAGCTCCGCCAGCAGGAAGCCGAACTTGACGCCACCGGCGTATTCGATGTCTGCGCTCAGTATGCTGATGTCGATATTGAAACGGCGGCTCACCTCTGAGATAAGCGGCGAATCGACGGTGGCACCGGTGAAGCCGAGCTTCACCAGGGGATAGCTGTTGGCCACCCGCTCGCTGCTCATCCTGTCCTGGTACTCCTGGGGCACTTCCAGGTGGATGGTGGAGTGGATGAAGTCACGGGCCAGCTGGGTCTTGGCATTGCTGAAGAACCAGGCCACTTCTCCCTGCTCGATCAGGCGACCGTCGCTGATGATGGCCACTTCGTCACAGATCCCCTTCACCACGTCCATCTCGTGGGTGATGAGCAGTATGGTGAGCCCCAGCTTGACGTTGATCTCCTTGAGCAGGCTCAGGATGGATCGGGTGGTCTGGGGGTCGAGGGCCGAGGTGGCCTCGTCGCACAGCAGTACCTTGGGGGCCGGAGCCAGGGCGCGGGCGATGGCGACGCGCTGCTTCTGACCGCCGGAGAGCTCGGACGGATAGGCGTGGGCACGGGCTTCCAGCCCGACCAGGGCCAGCAGCTCTGAGACCCGGCTCTGGATCTGCGCCTTGCTCCAGCCCGCCAGCTCCAGCGGGAAGGCGATGTTGGCGAACACGGTGCGGGAGGCCAGCAGGTTGAAGTGCTGGAAGATCATGCCGATCTGGCGGCGAGCCTGGGTCAGATCCCGTTCGCTCAGGGCCACGAGATCCTGGCCGTCGACGATGACCTGGCCCTCTGTGGGGCGCTCCAGCAGATTGACGCAGCGGATCAGGGTGCTCTTGCCGGCACCTGAGGCGCCGATCACGCCGAAGATCTTGCCTTGTGGCACATGCAGGCTCACGTCACGCAGGGCGTGCACGGCGTCACTGCCTTTACCGTAGACTTTGTTGAGACCGATCAACTTAATCATGGATTCTTCCGTGCTAACAGCCTTAAAGCACAGGGCGCTACAGGCGGGTGAATTGGGCAGAGGTTTCACTGGGTTGCTCTGCCATCATGGAGGATGATGCTAAGATGTCCGGATGGCTGTGTCAACGCATGTTTCTACGTCTAGACGTCTAAAAAATGGATAAGGATTCCCGCTCGCTGACTAAGGAAAGAGGGGTAAACCGACAGCCTCAATATTAGATTCTGATTTGAAATTAGTAGGCCGAATATAACCTGGATAATCCTCCTTAACTCGATGATCCCCCCGTTTTGTCACGACCTCTCCCTGGGCGCTGGCGGCCAGTTGCCAGCATGACAGGGAGGAATCTCTTTGTCCTTTTCTCCTCGTTTTCTGCTTTTTCTTTCCCATCCCTTTGATGTAGAACAAAAAATGACCGCTTTTATCCGGGGAGAGCGCGGCGTTTTTTTATACTGGCAGGAGGTGGACGGCAGGAGGAGGCAGAGATGCGATTTCAACAGATCAAGGACCTGATGCTTTACCTCGAACAACTGCATCAGCAGCAGGGGCGCAGTTACGGGCGCCTGATCCCCCAGGTGGATGGGGAGCGCAGCCGGATGTTGCTGGCCTATCTGCAAGGGCGGGAGGATGCGGCGGCGGCCCACCTGCACGACTATCGGGAGCAGATGGGGCGCGGGGTCAAGGAGACCTGGCTGGATCAGGGATTCGGTGTGGATCTGCTGGCCGATTGCCAGCGTCTGGCACTGCCCGCCGGTGCCCAGCCCGAGGAGATAGTGGCCCTGGTGTCGCGGCAGGAGGAGAAACTCGTTGGCGAGCTGGGGCGCCTGGCCCGGGAGTGCCCCACGCCGGACACGGCCGCGCTGCTGAGCTCCCTGGCGTCCATGGCGCAATCCCGGCTGACCCGGCTGGTGCACGGAGCCCATCGGCTCGACGATCTCTAGCGCGCCATGGCAGAGGCCCGGCTCGGGCCTCTTGCGGCGTTGTCGGGGAGAGTCAGCCCTCTTGCCGGGCCGCACCGTAGAGGGCGGCCCCTATGATGCCGGCCTGGTTGAGGTTGGCCGCCGCCACCAGGGGGGCCCGGGTCTCGATCCGATCGATGAACTTGTCGAGCTTGGCGGCGCTGCCGCCTCCCAGGATGAAGAGATCGGGAGAGAAGAGGAACTCGAGGCGGGCCAGATACTTGTTGAAGCGTTTGCCCCAGCGGTTCCAGGAGAGATCCTCGCGTTTGCGCACCGCATCCGAGCAGTAGTGCTCCGCCACCATGCCTTCCAGGATGAGGTGGCCCAGCTCGGTGTTCGGCAGCAGCTGGCCGTTGACGAACACGGCGGTGCCGATGCCGGTGCCCACAGTGATGAGGATGATGACCCCCTTGCGATCCCGGCCCGTGCCGAAGCGCATCTCGGCCAGCCCGGCCGCGTCGGCGTCGTTGAGCACGTGGCAGGGCAGGCCGGTCACGTCGGCGAACAGGTGGGCGGCGTCTGTCTCGATCCAGCTCTTGTCGATGTTGGAGGCATTCTTGGCGATGCCGTTGTGGATGGTGGCGGGGAAGCCGCACCCCACGGGGCCCTTCCACTGGAAATGCTCGACCAGCGCCTTGAGGGTGTGCGCCACGGCGGCCGGGGTGGCCGGTTGCGGCGTGGCGATGCGGTGGCGCTCGCTAATCAGTTCGCCAGTCTCGGTGTCCACCAGGCAGCCCTTGATCCCGGAGCCGCCAATATCTACTCCCAACATCTGCATCCGAATCTTCCTTTTATTGTGCCTATGGTCAATGGTCGGCAGAGCATGAAAAAAGTGCTGTCATCCGGCAAGGGCCAGATCGCTTATGCGTGATCCGGCAGGCCTTTTTCGATGCAGCGGATCAGCAAACGGGTCTTCTTGTTCTCCTTCTCCTGGCGCGCGGCCAGGGTCGCCAGCGCCCACTCGATGTGTTCGGCCACCATGGGCTCGGCGCCGGGAAGCGCCTGCTGCAGGGCCGCCATGGCATCGCTGCTGGCCGGGCCGTTGCCCAGCGCCACCGCCAGGTTGCGGCGCCAGCGCTGATAGCCGATGCGGCGAATGGGGCTGCCTTCGGTGTGCTTCAAAAATGCCGCCTCCGACCACTGCCACAGGTCGAGCAGGGGGGGGCGGTGCAGATTGGGGCGCGGGCTGAAGTCGGGCTCTGGGCTCGCATCCGCATAGCGGTTCCAGGGGCAGATAAGCTGGCAGTCGTCACAGCCGTAGATGCGGTTGCCCATCAGCGGCCTGAACTCTTCCGGGATGGGGCCGTCATTCTCTATGGTGAGGTAGGAGATACAGCGCCGTCCGTCCACCACGTAAGGGGCTATGATGGCGCCGGTCGGACAGATGTTGATGCAGGCTACGCACTTGCCGCACTGCTCTTTTTCCACCGGGGCATCGACGGGCAGCGGCAGGCTGACCAGCAGCTCCCCGAGAAAGAAGAAGGAGCCGGCCGACTCGTTGAGCAGCAGCGAGTGCTTGCCCACCCAGCCCAGCCCCGCCTTGGCCGCCAGGGGGCGCTCCAGTATGGGGGCCGAATCGACGAAGGGGCGCCACTCCCCCGGGGTTTCCTGCGTGGATGGCAACAGCGCCTGGCAGCGCTGCTCGATGCGCTCCCCCAGCTGCTTGAGCCGGTTGCGCAGCACCTTGTGGTAGTCGCGCCCCAGGGCATAGCGGCTGATGTAGCCCAGGGTCGGATCGCGCAGAGTGGCGGCAAAGCCCGCCTCGAAGGGGAGATAGTTCATCCGCACCGACAGCACCCGCAGGGTGCCCGGCAGCAGCTCGTGGGGCCGGGCCCGCATCATGCCATGGCGCGCCATGTAATCCATGGTGCCGTGATGACCCGCATCCAGCCAGGCCTGCAACCTGGGCTCCTCGAGGGCGAGATCCGTGTCCGTGATGCCGGCCTGGTCAAATCCTAGCTCCCGTGCCCAGAGCTTGATATCGTGGGCCAGTTGTGCGAGTTCGGCGGCCGTCATTGTGCCTCACCTGCCTGCTGGCAGCGGCATGGCGCCCATGGCACCGAGCGTGACGAGGGCCGTGCGCCGTCATGGCACGCCATATGCCGGGCCAGGCGCCGGGCCAGTGGATGATGAAGGTGGGGAGCCGTCATGGTAGAGGGTATCGAGGACGCTATCGGCAAAAAACAAGGCATCAGTCTAGCACAGCCCCTGTGGCGGGCCGAACAGATCCGCAAGATGGAGCAGCGCTGGGCCGAGCGTGAGGGGCAGGCCCTCTACGCCCTGATGGAGCGGGCCGGTGCCGCCCTGTGCAGCTATGCCCGCCATCACTGGCCCCAGAGTCACCACTGGTGGATCTTCGTCGGCCCGGGCAACAACGGGGGGGATGGCTATGTGCTGGCCCGCCTCGCCCGTCGACTCGGTCTCGAGCCTCTGGTGATCGCCGCCCGGGCGCCAGGCCTGCTCCGAGGGGATGCCAGGCGGGCCGCCGACGAGTGGCTGGCGGCAGGGGGAGAGGTGATGATGGCCGATGCGCTCGAGGGGGCGTCGCTCCCTTCGCCGGATCTGGTGATAGATGCACTGCTCGGCACCGGTGTCCAGCTCCCCCTCTCCTCGCCAATGACAAAGATCGTCGCAACAATCAATGGCTTGAATGCCCCCGTTCTGGCGGTGGACCTCCCCTCCGGGCTCAATGCCGACACCGGCCGTGCCATGGGGGCCCTGGTGCACGCCACCCGTACCCTCAGCTTCATCGGCATCAAGCAGGGCATGCTCACCGCCGACGGGGTGGACGGCGTAGGCCAGCTCGACTTGGATCCCCTCGGGGTGGTGCCCGAGGCCGGCCTGGTGCCCGCCGCCGAGCGCCTGGATTATCCCCGCCTAAAGAGTCTGCTCACCCCTCGTCCCCGCTCTGCTCACAAGGGCAAGCACGGCAGGGTGCTGCTGGTGGGGGGCAACCTGGGGATGCAGGGGGCCATACTGCTGGCGGGGCTGGCCTGCCTGCGGGCGGGGGCGGGTCTGGTGCGACTGTGCCAGCACCCGGACTCTCCCCCCGCCAGCCTGGTGCAGCCTGAGCTGATGGGATGCCCGGCCGGGACGGACGAGGGGTGGGCCACGGTGCGCGTGCTGGGGCCCGGGCTCGGTCAGGATGAGTGGGGAAGGGCCCAGTTCGAACACCACCTCAGTGCCAGCGGGCCCCTGGTATTGGACGCCGATGGATTGAATTGGCTGGCGCAGGCACCCCGTCATCAGGATAATTGGGTGCTCACGCCCCACCCCGGGGAGGCGGCCCGCCTGCTGGGGTGCTCCGTCGCCGAGGTCGAGGCGGATCGTTTCGCCGCCGTATCGAGGCTGCAGCAGCGATACGGCGGCGTCGTGCTGCTCAAGGGGGCGGGCTCGCTTATCTGCGATGGCCAGTGCATCAGCCTCTGCGACGAAGGCAATCCCGGCATGGCCAGTGGCGGCATGGGGGATCTGTTATCTGGTATAATCGCCGCCCTCCTGGCCCAGGGCTGGTCTGCCGGCATGGCCGCGCGACTGGGGGCCGTGATCCACGCAGAGGCCGCCGACCTGGCCGCCGCCGAGGGTGAGCGGGGCATGTTGGCATCGGATCTACTGCCCTGGATCCGCCGTCTGGTCAATCCGACACCGTAACAAGTAACAAGAAGAACATGGCAAAAACCTTGATGATGACACTGCCGGACGAGGCAGCAACTGTGGCACTGGGTGGCCGTCTGGCGCAGGCGTGCCAGCAGGCCACTACCGTATTTCTGCACGGCGCCCTCGGGGCCGGCAAGACCACCCTGACCCGCGGCTGGGTGCAAGGGCTTGGCCATCAAGGTAAGGTCAAGAGTCCGACCTATACCCTGGTGGAGCCCTATGAACTGGCCGACTGGCAGGTCTATCACTTCGATCTCTATCGACTGGCGGATCCGGAAGAGCTGGAATTCATGGGCATTCGGGACTATTTCGGCGCCGACACCCTCTGTCTGGTGGAGTGGCCGGAGAAAGGGGAGGGCTGGCTGCCGTCCCCCGATCTCGAGATTACCCTGACGTATGTGAACGAGCAGCGCGAGGCCCTGATTGCGGCCCGCACTGCTATTGGCGAAGCCATTCTGGAACGGTTGTCATCTCAGTGCGCTTGATCCTTGTTATTGCCCTCTCCCTGATGGCCTTACCCTCCTGGGCGAACCAGCTCAAGAGTGTGCGGGTCTGGCCATCGCCGGATAACACCCGGGTGGTGCTCGACATGAGCAGTGCCCCCAATTTCAACTACTTCACCCTGAGCGGCCCGAGCCGCCTGGTGATCGATCTCAAGGGGGCGAGCAACGCCGCCAACCTGGCTCGCATCGAGAACAAGAGCGAACTGGTGCGCAAGATCCGCGAGAGCACGCCCCTTGAAAAGGGCAGCATGCGTCTGGTGCTGGATCTCAGCTCTTCCATCAAGCCGGTGGTGTTCCCGCTGGCACCGGCCGGCCCCTACGGCCATCGTCTGGTGATCGATCTGCCCTATGAAGAGAAAGGCGGCGCCACGGCGCAGCCCGCGCCCGTCGGCGGCCAGGGCAAGGCCATCGTCATCGCCATCGATCCGGGCCATGGGGGGGAAGATCCCGGCTCCATAGGCCCGCGCCGCACCTACGAGAAGCGGGTGACCCTGTCGGTGTCCCAGAAGCTGGCGGCGCTCATCGACCGCGAGCCGGGCATGCGCGCCGTGATGACCCGTCGTGGTGACTACTTCGTCGACCTCAACAAGCGCTCGGAAATCGCCCGCAAGGCCAAGGCGGATCTGCTGGTGTCCGTGCATGCGGACAGCTTCCACAACTCCACCCCGCGCGGCGCCTCGGTCTGGGTACTGTCGACCAATCGCGCCAACCGCGAGATGGGCAGCTGGCTGGAGAAGCAGGAGAAGCAGGGGGAACTGCTGGGCGGGGTAGGCAAGGTATTGGCCGAATCCGACCCCAATCCCTATCTGGCGCAGACCTTCCTCGATCTCTCCATGGACAAGTCCAGGGCCGAGGGTTATGAGGTGAGTCGCCAGATACTGCGCTCCATGGGACGGGTGGCCCGGCTGCACAAGAAGGCGCCGGAGCACGCCAGTCTGGCGGTGCTGAAGGCGCCGGACATTCCCTCTGTATTGGTGGAAACCGGCTTCATCTCGAACCATGCCGAAGAGAAGCTGCTGGCCACCGCCAGCTACCAGGATCAACTTGCCCGCGCCATCTTCGAGGGGATCCGCAGCTACTATCGCAGCCACCCGACCAAGGGGCCCATGATGACGGGCAAGGGGCAGCAAGTGGCCAGCGCCAGTCAGCCAGCGGCGAAAAAGGCGGCGGTTGCCCCCGCGCCCAGGCAGCAGGTGGCCAACCGCATGCCGGCGACAGTGCCGAGCCGCAGCAGCGATGGCGGCGCCCCGGTCAGCAGCGTCGGCAGCGCCTCAGGTGCCGGGGTGATAAAACCCTACAAGGTGGCGGCCAAGGAGCCGAGCGTGCCGGTCGCAAGCGTGCAGAGCAACGACAAGTCCAGGATGATCCGCCACGTGGTCACCCGCGGCCAGAGCCTCTCCCGCCTCGCCGAGAAGCACGGCGTGAGCCAGGCACGGCTGGTGGAGATCAACAAGCTCAAGTCACGGGATATCCAGATAGGGCAGGTGCTCTATATCCCCCAAAACTGACGCGCGGGAGCTGGCGAGGCAGGGCCGAGGGGCGCCCGGATTGGCGCTCGAACCAGGCCTTCGCCACGCTGGCCAACCGGATGGTTGCTGGCGAAGGTGCGGTGGCGCGGCCCGTCCCCGTGTTGAACGTGTCTTGACCCGCAAGCGAAATCATCAGGAGTAAGCCATGCCGATCCGTATATTGCCTCCCGTTCTGGCCAACCAGATTCCGGTTGGCGAAGAGGTGGTGGCGCTGCCCTTCTGGGTGGTTAAGGGGCTCATCATCCGCAAGATTGAAATTCAGGAGTAAGTGATGCCGATCCGTATATTGCCTCCCATTCTGGCCAACCAGATTGCTGCCGGCGAGGTGGTGGAGCGGCCCTCTTCTGTGGTGAAGGAGCTGGTGGAAAACAGCCTGGATGCGGGGGCCGACCGGGTCGAGATCGACATCGACAAGGGGGGCGCCAAGCTGATCCGCATCCGTGACAACGGCAGCGGCGTCGCCAGGGACGAGCTGGTGCTGGCGCTGTCACGGCACGCCACCTCCAAGGTGGCAACCCTGGATGACCTGGAAGGGATCAACAGCCTCGGCTTTCGCGGCGAGGCGCTCGCCTCCATCAGCTCCGTCTCCCGTCTCACCTTCACCTCCCGCACCGCTGAGCAGTCCGAAGCCTGGCAGGCGCAGGCCGAAGGGCGCGAGATGAGCGTCACCGTCAAGCCGGCCGCCCACCCGGTGGGCACCACGGTAGAGGTGGTGGACCTCTTCTTCAACACCCCGGCGCGGCGCAAGTTCATGCGCAGCGAGAAGACAGAGTTTGCCCACATCGACGAGCTGGTGCGCCGCATCGCGCTCTCCCGCTTCGACATCACCCTGATCCTGCGCCACAACGGCAAGGTGGTGCGCCAGTACAAGGCCGCCAATACGGTGCCTGAGCAGGAGCGCCGCCTCGCCGCCGTCTGCGGCACCCCCTTCATGCACCACGCGCTGGCGGTGGAGAGCGAGCACAGCGACGTGCGCCTGTGGGGCTGGCTGGCACTGCCCGCGGGAGCCAGACCGCAAAACGATCTGCAATACACCTATGTGAATGGCCGCATGATGCGCGACAAGCTCATCAACCACGCCATTCGCCAGGCCTATGACGAGCTGCTGCCCGCCGGCAGCTTCGCCGCCTATGTGCTCTACATAGAGCTGGATCCCCGTCAGGTGGATGTGAACGTCCATCCCGCCAAGCACGAGGTGCGTTTCCATCAGGCGCGGCTCATTCACGACTTCATCTTCCAGGCGCTCTTTACCGCCCTGCGCCGGGAAGGGGCGGGAGCCGGCGAGCAGGACGAGCCGCTCGCCGAGACCCTGGTCGAGCTGCCGACCAGCCCGCAGATAGAGTATCCAGGCCAGGCGCCGCGCCCCGAGTGGTACGGTGCCGAGCACAGCTATAGAGCCCCTGTCCAGACGCGGGATGGCGGCGCCGTGCGCGAAGGTGCAGGGCGCGCGGGCAACTATCAGGCCCCCGAGCCCCCCAGCCGGGAGGCGATGCGCGGCATGGGCGCCCTGCTCACCACCCTGCCGGTAGCGGGAGAGGCGCCCCAGACCGCCCCCGTCACCCCGGCCGGTCCGTCGCCCCAGGGGACTCGCGCCCTGACCCTGGTGGAGCAGGCCTATCTGCTGATCGAGCGGGAGGGACAACTGGCGCTGCTCTCCCTGGTGCGGGCCGAGCGGGTGCTGCTGCGCCACTGGCTGCTGGAGACCTGGGGGCAGGGGCTGGCGGCGCAGCCCCTGCTGCTGCCGGTCTCCTTCAAGCTGCCAAAGAACCTGATTGCGCTGGCGCAGGAGCAGGAACGTTTGCTCAAACGCATGGGGCTGGAGTTGAAAAGCGGGGGGCGCGACACCATGATCCTGACCAGGGTGCCCGCCTTGCTGCGCCAGACCGATCTGGTGCGTCTCTTACCCGAATTGCTGCAATTGGTCGAGAGCGGATCTGACAGTGATGCCGGCCAGCAGGCTGAAGTACTATGCCAGTGGCTGGTGGAGCAGGGGATAAGCGCCGAGAAAATATATGATTTTTCAACGGCCAGCCGGCTGCTGACGGAACTTGTGACCGATTTCAGTGACCAACTGGCAGACATTCGCATGGTGCGCCCTCTGTCGTTGGCGGCCGTGCTGGAGGGGTTTGCACAAGGCGATTGAGTCGCCGGGGCTGACCGCTTCAATCCATTGATAGTCAATTGCATGGTACGCCTCCCGACGAGGCGACCGTGCCAGAGGAACATGAAAGTGGCTGACTTGCCGACTGCAATTTTTCTGATGGGGCCGACGGCCTCCGGCAAGACGGATCTCGCCATCGCTCTGTGCCAGGCCCTGCCCTGCGACATCATCAGCGTGGACTCCGCGCTCATCTATCGCGGCATGGACATAGGCACCGCCAAGCCCACTGCCGCCGAGCTGGCCCAGGCGCCGCATCGCCTGATCGACATCCTGGATCCGGCCATGAGCTATTCGGCGGCGGATTTCTGCCGCGATGCCCTGCGGGAGATGAAAGAGATCGCCGACCGCGGCCGCATTCCGCTGCTGGTGGGGGGCACCATGCTCTACTTCAAGGCGCTGTTGGAGGGGCTCTCTCCGTTGCCCTCCGCCGATCCGGCCATTCGCGCCGAGATTGAGGCAGAGGCCGCCCGCCTCGGCTGGCAAGCCCTGCACGACGAGCTGGTGCGCATCGATCCTGTGGCCGGCGCCCGCATCCACCCCAACGACCCGCAGCGGCTCAGCCGGGCGCTCGAGGTCTATCGCATCAGCGGCAAGACGCTGACCGAACTGACCCAGGTGCAGGGGGAAGGCTTGCCCTACCGGGTGCACCAGTTTGCCATCGCGCCGAGCGATCGCGCCGTGCTGCATCAGCGCATCGAGCTGCGTTTTGACAAGATGCTGCAAGGGGAGTTCGAACAGGAGGTCAGGGCGCTCTATGAGCGGGGTGATCTTCACCCGGATCTGCCAGCTATCCGTTGCGTTGGCTACCGCCAAATGTGGGACTACCTGGCAGGGGAAGTGGGATATGATGAGATGCGTTATCGTGGCATCGTGGCCACCCGTCAGCTGGCCAAGCGTCAGATGACCTGGTTGCGTGGCTGGCCCGACCTGACCTGGTTGGAATCTGGTGAGTCTGGCAATGTGGCCAGGGTGGTCGCCCGAGCTGGTGCGGCTTGACACTCCCTGTATAATCAGGTTGTTATATTGATATCCGGTGTTTAAAAACAACAAACTATAAGGAAAAGAAAGATGGCTAAGGGGCAATCTCTCCAAGACCCGTTTTTGAATGCGCTGCGCCGTGAGCGGATTCCTGTTTCTATCTATTTGGTGAACGGCATCAAACTGCAGGGTCAGATCGAATCGTTTGACCAGTTTGTCATTTTGCTGAAGAACACCGTGAGCCAGATGGTCTACAAGCACGCCATTTCCACCGTGGTGCCGGCCCGTGCCGTCAACCATCACCAGCACGCCCCGGGCGCCGCCGGTGAAGAGCAGGGTGAAGCCGAGGCGTGATATCCCGCGGCGAGCCTACTCGCCAACTCAGAATCATCATGATACCTGTCAAGGAGCAAGCGCTTGTTTGACCGTTACGAAGCTGGTGAACAGGCCGTTCTGGTACATGTCAACTTCAGCGATGAGGGTGAGCGGGAGGATCTGGACGAGCTCAAGATGCTGGTGAGCTCGGCCGGGGTCAATGCGCTGGGGGTGATCACCACCAGTCGCAGCGCGCCCAGTGCCAAGTATTTTGTCGGCAGCGGCAAGGCGGAAGAGATCGCGTCCCAGGTCCAGATGCTGGGCGCGGACGTGGTCATCTTCAACCATGCCCTGACCCCTGCCCAGGAACGCAACCTGGAGCGTCTGTTCCAGTGCCGTGTGGTGGACAGGACAGGCCTCATCCTCGATATCTTCGCCCAGCGCGCCCGTACCCACGAAGGCAAGTTGCAGGTCGAACTGGCCCAATTGCGCCATCTTTCTACTCGCCTGGTGCGAGGCTGGACCCACCTCGAACGTCAGAAGGGCGGGATCGGTCTGCGCGGCCCGGGTGAAACCCAGCTTGAAACCGACCGACGCCTGCTGCGAGAGCGCATCAAGGCGATTCTGCGCCGGCTCGACAAGGTGGCGAAGCAGCGGGAACAGGGTCGTCGCGCCCGCAACCGCAACGAGGTGCCGACCGTGTCGCTGGTGGGCTACACCAACGCCGGAAAGTCCACTTTGTTCAACCAACTTACAGATGCCAGCGTGTATGCTGCCGACCAATTGTTCGCAACCCTGGATCCCACCCTGCGTAAATTGGTGATCCAGGATGTGGGTGATGTGATCCTGGCGGATACAGTTGGATTTATTCGGCACTTGCCCCATGATCTGGTCGCGGCCTTCAAGGCGACGCTGCAGGAGACCCGCGAAGCGGACCTGCTGCTGCACGTCGTGGACTGTGCCGATGAGCAGATGCAGGAGAATGTCGATTCGGTGCAGACAGTCCTGGCCGAGATCGAGGCGGACGACCGCCCCCAGCTGATGATCTGCAACAAGATCGACAAGCTGACCGATCGTCCGGCCGGTCTGGAGCGGGATGACGAAGGGCGCCCGCAGCGAGTCTGGCTGTCGGCCCAGACGGGTGAAGGCAGTGAATACCTGTTCCAGGCCCTGACCGAACTGCTGGCCGGATCCATGGTCCATCACACCCTGCAGTTACCGCCCTCGGCCGCGAGATTGCGCAGTGCGCTCTATCGGCTGAAAGGCATCGAGCAGGAAGGTTTCAGCGAGGAGGGGGATTTTGTCCTGGAGGTACGCTTGCAGCTTGCCGACTGGAACCGCCTCATGAAACAAGAAGGTGAGAGTTTACAACGCTTTATCAGGCATTGATCCGGCGATGAAGACAGGCTTCGTCAACGGTTGATGGCCCGATAGAGATGATATCCATCCGCATGTATTAATGGAGACGCTGATGGCTTGGAATGAGCCTGGTAACAACGGCAAAGACCGTGACCCTTGGGGGAACAACGGCAAGAATCAGGGACCCCCTGATCTGGATGAAATGCTGCGCAAGGTGAGCCGTCGTTTCGGTGGCCTGTTAGGTGGTGGCAAATCGGGTGGTGATGTGGGCAAGTTTGGCCTCTCCATCGCCCTGGTGGTGGCCGTGGTGGTGTGGGTCGTCAGCGGCTTCTACACCATTCGCGAAGCCGAGCGGGGCGTGGTGCTGCGTTTTGGGGAGTACTCCCATAACGTGGATCCGGGCCTGCGCTGGAAGCCGACCTTCATCGATCGGGTGATCCCGGTGGATGTGGAATCGGTGCGCTCCCTGCCTGCCTCCGGCTTCATGCTGACCCAGGACGAGAACGTGGTCCGGGTCGAGATGGACGTGCAGTATCGCGTGGTCGATCCCGAGCAGTATCTGTTCAGCGTCACCAATGCCGACGAGAGTCTGAGCCAGGCCACCGACAGCGCCCTGCGCTACGTGGTGGGTCACACCAAGATGGATGATGTCCTGACCACGGGTCGGGAAAAAGTTCGTCAGGAGACCTGGCAGGTGATCGATGGCATCATTGAGCCCTACCAGATGGGTCTGCAGATCGTCGACGTCAACTTCCTGCCGGCGCGTCCGCCGGAAGAGGTGAAGGACGCCTTCGATGACGCCATCTCCGCCCAGGAAGATGAGCAGCGCTTCATCCGTGAAGCAGAAGCCTATGCCCGTGAAGTCGAGCCCAAGGCCCGTGGTCAGGTCAAGCGTCTGGAACAGGAAGCCGAAGGCTACAAGTCCCAGATCGTGCTGAAGGCCAAGGGTGAAGTCGCGCGCTTCAACGAGCTGCTGCCCCAGTACCAGTCCGCCCCCGAGTTGACTCGTGAGCGTATCTACCTGGAAACCATGGAAGAGCTCTATCAGCAAGCCAACAAGGTGCTGGTCGACATGCCTGCTGGCAACAACAGCATGATCTACCTGCCGCTCGACAAGCTGTCCGGCAAGGCGAATGCCGTGCAACCGGCGCGTCCGGCGGGCACACCTGCGGTGGAGCCGGCCCAGCCGTCCAACGAAGGGGCCAACTCCACTCCGACCCCGCTGCGTGGCGGTGATCGTTTCAGCACAGGGAGAAACTGATAGATGAAAAAGCTAGCTATTGGTGTCATCGCTGTGGCCGCCATGGTCTGCTTCTCTTCCGTCTTCATCGTCGATGAAGGGCAGAAGGGAATCGTGGTGCAGTTTGGCAAGGTGAAGCGGGTTGACTCCGGCGAGCCGCGGCTCTATGAGCCGGGCCTGCACTTCAAGGTGCCGCTCATCGATCAGGTACGCAAGATGGATGCCCGCATCCAGACCCTGGAAGGTCAGGCGGATCGCTTCGTCACCTCCGAGAAGAAAGACCTCATCATCGACTCCTACGTGAAGTGGAAGATCGAGGACTTCTCCAAGTACTACCTGGCGACCGGTGGTGGCAACAAGATCCAGGCCGAAGACCTGCTCAAGCGCAAGATCAACAACGGTCTGCGTTCCGAGATCGGTAACCGCACCATCAAGGACATCGTCTCCGGCGAGCGCAGTACCGTGATGGAAGACGCCCTGATGAAGATGGCGCGCTCCTCCGAGCTCGGCATCAAGGTGGTGGATGTGCGCATCAAGCAGATCAACCTGCCGGTGGAAGTCTCCAGCTCCATCTATCAGCGGATGCGTGCCGAGCGGACTGCAGTCGCCCGTGAGCACCGCTCCCAGGGCCGCGAGCAGGCCGAGATCCTGCGTGCCGACATCGACCGCAAGGTCACCGTCATGATCGCAGACGCCGAGAGTAATGCGCGTCAGCTGCGTGGTGAAGGGGATGCCGAAGCCGCCAAGATCTACGCCGACAGCTACAAGAAGGACCCCGAGTTCTTCAGCTTCGTGCGCAGCATGGAGGCCTATCGCAAGAGCTTCGCCGGCGGCAACGACCTCATGGTCCTCAAGCCTGACAGCGAGTTCTTCCGCTACCTCAAGTCGCCTCACGGTGACAAGCAGTAAGCAGGCATAGCGCCATAACCCAAAGGGCCTGATGATTCAGGCCCTTTTGCTTGATGAGACAAGGGCCCAGAGGGCAGGAGGAGTCATGCTGACAGCCATCTTGATGGGAGTGGGGCTGTTGCTGCTGTTCGAGGGGCTGGGCCCCTTGCTGGCGCCGAGGGCCTGGCAACAGATGCTGAGACTGATGAGCGATCAGCCGCCGGAGCAGCTGCGGCGCATCGGCGGTTGCCTAGTGGTGGCGGGTGCCGTCATCCTCT
This sequence comes from Aeromonas genomosp. paramedia, assembly GCF_023093515.1. Classification (NCBI taxonomy): domain Bacteria; kingdom Pseudomonadati; phylum Pseudomonadota; class Gammaproteobacteria; order Aeromonadales; family Aeromonadaceae; genus Aeromonas; species Aeromonas genomosp. paramedia. The sequence continues at coordinate 96,767 of NZ_JAAROG010000019.1, read as the reverse complement.
GGGCGCTGGCCCATTGAGCAGTCAAGAGAGCGCTGGCGCCCGAGAGCAAGGCGCAGACCAAAAAAAAGAGGCCTATGGCCTCTTTTTTCTTGGATGCTGACACACTGGTTCAGGCGCTGCGCTGTACCGCCATCTGGGCCAGGGTCTCCAGCGCCTGCCTGTGCTGGGAGTCCGGCAGGATGGCGAGGGCGGCAATGGCCTTGTCGGCCTCTTCCCGGGCCCGCATGCGGGAGTACTCCAGGGCGCCGGTGCGATCCAGGATGGCCAGGATGCGTTCGAGATGCTCCATGCCGTTGCGGTGCTCGATGGCGTCGCGGATGAGCTGACGCTCTTCCGGGGTGCCCACGGCCATGGCGCGCAGCAGCGGCAGGGTGGGCTTGCCTTCGGTCAGGTCGTCGCCGACGTTCTTGCCCATCTCGTCGCTCTGGGAGCAGTAGTCCATGACGTCGTCGATGATCTGGAAGGCGGTGCCCAAATACTTGCCGTAGTCGGTCATGGCCTGCTCGACGGGCTCGGGCTGATGGGTCAGCACGGCGGCGAGGCGGGTGGCGGCTTCAAACAGCTTGGCGGTCTTGCAGTAGATGACCGTCATGTAGCTCTCTTCCGTGGTGTCCGGATCGTTGCAGTTCATCAACTGCAGCACTTCCCCCTCGGCGATGGTGTTGGTGGCATCCGACAGGATCTCCATCACTCGCAAGTTGGAGAGCTCGCTCATCATCTGGAAGGAGCGGCTGTAGAGGTAGTCACCGACCAGGACGCTGGCGGCGTTGCCGAACAGCGCATTGGCGGTCTCCCGGCCGCGACGCAGGTCGGATTCATCGACCACGTCGTCGTGCAGCAGGGTAGAGGTATGAATGAATTCGATGATGGCGGCGAGCTTGAGATGGTCCTGACCTTGGTACCCCAGTGCGCGGGCGGCCATTACCGTCAGCATGGGGCGCATCCGTTTTCCGCCTGCACTGACAATGTAGAAACCCAGCTGGTTGATCAGGCTGACATCGGACTGGAGCCGGGCCAGGATCAGTTCATTGACCGCCGTCATGTCGGCGGCACAGAGCGCACGGATAGTCTGTTGGTCCATAAGTCTCGTAACGTGACGGCAGCAATTACTGCGTTTTTAGCAATGGCGGGGATTCTACACGATTTCACAATGGGTTACAGTTAAGCGTTTATTCACGGCGGCAGATATGCGCACAAAATAAACTTTTTGCTAAATTGGCCTTGCCTAGGCAAATCGTTCTGCGTAGAATGCCCGCCCATTGTTATAGGTTTTTGCGCGTGTCTGGCCTTGAGCAAAAGACACGCCTTTACGGAGTTAATCAAATGTACGCGGTATTCCAAAGCGGCGGAAAACAACACCGTGTGGCCGAAGGTCAAATCGTTCGTCTGGAAAAGCTGAACGTTGAGACTGGCGCTACCATCGACTTCAACGAAGTTCTGATGGTTGCTGCAGGCGACACTTTTAAAGTAGGTGCTCCTTTCGTTGAAGGTGGCAAGGTTGTAGCTGAAGTTGTGGCTCACGGCCGTGGCGAGAAAGTGACTATCGTCAAGTTCCGTCGTCGTAAGCACCATCGTAAGCAAGCGGGCCACCGTCAGTGGTTCACTGAAGTCAAAATCACTGGCATCAGCGCTTAATTAGAGGAGTCCGATAAATGGCACATAAAAAAGCTGGCGGTTCATCCCGCAACGGTCGCGATTCTGAAGCTAAACGCCTTGGCGTTAAGCGTTTCGGCGGCGAAACAGTTCTGGCAGGCAGCATCATCGTTCGTCAACGTGGCACCAAGTTCCACGCTGGCACCAACGTTGGCCTGGGCACCGATCACACCCTGTACGCGAAAGCGACTGGCAAGATCCTGTTCGAAGTTAAAGGTCCGCTGAATCGTAAGTACGTCAGCATCGTTGCTGAGTAATTACGGACCGCAAGGATCCGAAGCCCCGCCAACAGGCGGGGCTTTTGTTTTTCTGACGTCTTTTCTGATGTCGTTGACGAAAAAACGGAACGCAGCTGACTTTGGCTCTGACGGGCATGATTGGCAAGATGCGTATCGCCCGCAGGGGTCTGTACCACTATAATTGCGTATCGGTTTTTCGAATTAAGGTGACGGTTACCTATGAAGTTTGTTGATGAAGTCCAGATTCGAGTCGATGCCGGTGACGGTGGTAACGGTTGTGTGAGCTTTCGCCGTGAAAAGTACATCCCGAACGGTGGCCCGGACGGCGGTGACGGTGGTGACGGTGGTGATGTCTATCTGATCGCCGACGAGAACCTGAACACCCTGATCGACTACCGTTTCGAGCGTTTCCATGCCGCCGAGCGTGGCGAGAACGGCCAGAGCGCCAACTGTACCGGTCGTCGCGGCAAGGATCGTACCCTGCGCGTCCCGGTCGGTACCCGCGCCAGCGATGAGGATACCGGTGAACTGCTGGGGGATCTGACCACCCATGGCCAGAAGCTGCTGGTCGCCAAGGGCGGTTTCCACGGCCTTGGCAACACCCGCTTCAAGAGCTCGGTCAACCGCGCCCCCTATCAGAAGAGCAACGGCACCCCGGGTGAAGTGCGCACCCTGAAGCTGGAGCTGCTGCTGCTGGCTGACGTCGGCATGCTGGGTCTGCCCAACGCGGGCAAGTCCACCTTCATTCGCGCCGTCTCTGCCGCCCGCCCGAAAGTGGCCGACTACCCCTTCACTACCCTGGTGCCGAACCTGGGTGTGGTGCGTGGGGAGAACTCCCGCTCCTTCGTCATCGCCGATATTCCGGGTCTGATCGAGGGTGCCGCCGAAGGCGCCGGCCTCGGTATCCGCTTCCTCAAGCACCTGGAGCGCTGCCGCGTGCTGATCCACCTGGTGGATATCTGCCCGGTTGACGGTTCAGATCCCGCCGAGAATGCCGTGACCATAGTCCGGGAGCTGGAGAAGTACAGCCCCGAGCTGGCAGGCAAACCGCGCTGGCTGGTATTCAACAAGATGGATCTGATCCTGGAAGAAGAAGCCCAGGAAGTGATGGACAGAGTCAAGGCAGCCCTGAACCACGAAGGCCCTGTCTATGCCATCACTGCCATCAGCAAGGAAGGCACCAAGAAGGTCTGCTACGACATCCTGGATCTGCTGGACACCATGCCCCGTCAGCTGGAAGCCGATGCCAAGGCCGCCATCGAGAAGGTCGAGTTCAAGTGGGACGACTACCACAAGAACCAGCTGGCCCAGGCCGAGGCGGAAGCCCTGGCAGCCTCCAAGGCCTTCGATGAGGCGCTGGACGATGACGACGACTGTGATGACGAAGATGACGACGGCGTCGAAGTGATCTACGTCCGCGACTGAGACTCTCTTTCGTGACAAGACCGGAGCCCCGACAGGCTCCGGTTTTTTTATGGGAGGATCGACGGGATCACCTTATAGATATATTTCTCATGCCACTTATTGCCTGCCAACCGCAACTGATTATACTGCGCCCCTGAACGTAACCTGTATGAAACATTATGCTAACCTGTTGAATTGAATTGATATGCATGACTGTTTTGGTTTGTTCTTATGGATGGTTTGCCTGATAAAATATTTATGCTTGAAATAATCCATTAAAAGCTTGTTTGTGCAGTTTTTTGGGTTATTCTTGCGCCCGTTTGCCGGGCGAGGGCATGAATATGCAGGCGGCCTGGCTGAAGGAAAAGTCACATTTAAGGCTGTCTATCATGTTGGAAAAGACCCTGCAGGCACCGGCGATCCATACTCGCCGCAATGTGCTGATGTTTTTGATCCCGTCGCTCATCGGGATCCTGCTGTTCATGACCCCCGTCATCTATGACGGCAATGTCACCATCCCTGTCGCCGTGCTGGCGAAGCTGGTACAGACGGTGTTCGCCGACTATCTGGTGGCCATGGTCAGCGCCATCATTACCACTACCATGCTGATGACCCTGATCGCCTGGTTGTTCAAGCCGGCGATCCTGGTGAGACGCCCCTTCCTCAACAGCCTGTTCAACGTCTCCCCCTTCTGGGCCTGCGTGCGGGTGCTGGGGGGCCTCTTCGTGCTGCTGACCTTCTTCGAGGCCGGTCCCGAGGTGCTGCGTTCCGGGGCGACCGGCGGCCTGGTGCTGCACGATCTGCTGCCGGTGCTGTTCTCCGTCTTCATCTTCGCCGGCTTGCTGCTGCCGCTGCTGCTGGACTTCGGCCTGCTGGAGTTCGTCGGCACCATGATGACCCGCATCATGCGCCCTGTGTTCCGCCTGCCCGGTCGCTCCGCCGTGGATTGCTTCGCCTCCTGGCTCGGGGATGGCAGCGTCGGCATCCTGCTTACCAGCAAGCAGTACGAGGGCAAGTTCTACACCCAGCGTGAAGCCGCCGTCATCGGCACCACCTTCTCCGCCGTCTCCATCACCTTCTGTCTGGTGGTGATCTCCCAGGTGAAGCTGGAGCACATGTTCGTCCCCTTCTACCTGACCGTCTGCCTGGCCGGTGTGGTTGCCGCCATAGTGGTGCCGCGCCTGCCCCCGCTCTCCTGGAAGAAGGATGTCTACAGCGACGGCACTCCCCTGTGCCGCAAGCAGGAGGCGATCCCTCATCAGCACAGCGTGCTGAGCTATGGCTATCAGCGTGCCCTGGCCAAGGCCGACAGCATGACTGATCTCGGTGCCGTGGCGCGGGAAGGGGTGAAGAACGCCCTGGACATGGTGTTTGGCGTGCTGCCGGTGGTGATGGCGATCGGGACCTGTGCCCTGATGCTGGCGGAGCACACCCCCATCTTCAACTGGCTGGGCGCCCCCTTCGTCCCCTTGCTGGAGTTGCTGCAACTGCCGGAGGCCGAGGCGGCGTCCAAGACCATCATGGTGGGCTTCGCCGACATGTTCATCCCGGCGGTGCTGGCCTCGACCATAGAGAGCGACATCACCCGCTTCGTGATCGCCGCCATGTCGGTGACCCAGCTCATCTATATGTCGGAAGTGGGCGCCCTGCTGCTGGGCAGCAAGATCCCGGTCAAGCTGTGGGAGCTGTTCGTCATCTTCCTGCTGCGTACCCTGGTGACACTGCCGGTGATCGCCGGTGTGGCGCACCTGCTGTTCTAAGGGGCAGCCTGGAGATGAAAAAACGGTCAACCTCGGTTGACCGTTTTTTATGGGCGCCCGGGCAATTGCGGCTAGCGCGGCTCCGCCAGCAGGGCCTGGCAGGCCGCCTCGTCCAGCTGCTCGGGGGTGAGGAAGCGCAGGGCATAGTCCCGCCAGACGCCGCTGTCGAGGAAGAGGGAGAACAGGGCCGGGTCTATGTGCTGCTCCTGCACCATCCTCTGCATGATGGTCAGGGACTGGGAGACCGTCTTGCCCGACTTGTAGGGACGATCGCTCGCGGTCAGGGCTTCGAAGATGTCGGCGATGGCCATGATGCGGGCGGGAATGCTCATCTGCTCACCCAGCAGCTGGCGCGGGTAGCCGGTGCCGTCCATCCGCTCGTGATGGCCCCCTGCGATCTCCGGCACCTTGCGCAGGTGACGGGGGAAGGGGAGCCGCTCCAGCATGCGGATGGTCTGGATGATGTGATCGTTGATCTTGTAGCGCTCCTCCTCGGTGAGGGTGCCACGGCCGATGGCGAGGTTGTAGCGCTCTCCCCGATTGTAGAGATGGGTGGGCACCCGCACCTTGAAGCCCCAGGGATTGTGCCTGGCCAGGTTGTCGTGGGCGGGGCGGGGAATGAGGTGCGCCGGCTTGTCGGCCAGCAGCGGCTCGCGGCAGGGCAGCGGCGCCGCCTCCCCGGGATGGCGCCTGAGCTCCTCCGGGCTGACGCCGAGGCGATCATCCAGGGTGCGCAGCCAGGTGCGGCTGGCAATGGCATCGAGCCGCGCCAGTTTTTCCGGTGCCATCCACTCGCCCCCCAGGTTGCACTCGGCGACGAAGGCGAACTCCTGATCCAGCATCTGCCAGATCGGGGTCACGGCCTCGAGGGTTGCCTGCCGCTCGGAGGCGGGCAGCCGGGCCGCCAGCGCCTCTATATGGGCGTCGCGCTTGAGCACCTCGAAACGGGTGCGGATCTCGTGGATCCTGTCGTAGATGGTCTCCAGCTTGGTGGCCTTGTCCACCACGAACTCAGGTGTGGTGACCTTGCCGCAGTCGTGCAGCCAGCTCGCGATATGGATGGCCTCCCACTCCTCGTCGCTGAGGGTGAAGTCGCCAAAGGGGCCCTGCTGCTGGGCGCAGGCCGCCTCCGTCAGCATGCGGGTCAGTTCGGGCACGCGCTGGCAGTGGCCTCCGGTGTAGGGGCTCTTGGCGTCGATGGCACCGGCGATGAGCTCGATGAAGGCCTCCAGCAGCTGTTTTTGCTCCTCCAGCAGGCGCTGATTCTCGATGGCGGAGGCGGACATACCCGCCAGCGCCTCGATGAGGCTGATGCGTGACGCCAGCTCCCGTGGTGCGCAGTCCGGCAGGATCAGCAACAGGCAGCCGATCAACTCCTGACGGTGATTGTAGAGGGGCTCGGCCAGCAGCTGGCGGGGGCCGGGGAAGGGGCCCCAGTCGGCGAGGTAGTGCGACCACTGTTCGGCGTTGAGGGGCAGGCTGAGCCGCTCGCTATGGTAGAGGCCGCCGAGCAGGGACTCCTGCCACTGCACCCGCTCACAATCCAGGGGCTGCCGTTGCCAGATGGCCTGAACCGCCTTCATCTGCCTGTCCTGGGCCAGATAGAGGCAACCGCCCTCCGCCTGGGCCGCCGCCACCGTCTCGTGCAGTATGCGGCTGAGCAGGGAGTCGAAGCGGTGCTCGGCCGTCAGCGCCAGACCCATGCTCATGAAGTTGCCCAGGGTCAGCCGCATGCTGGACATGGCCCGGGCGAGATCGTCTATTTCGCGGATCGCCGAGTCGGGCCGCTCGCTCTCGCCGAAGTCGAAGTGCTGGATCCGCTCGGCCTCTTGTGTCAGCGCCAGCAAGGGGGCGGCGGTGCGCCGCGCCACCAGCCAGATGACGGGCAGCAGCAGCAGCAGACCGGCACATGCCCAGGCCAGGTTGCGCAGGGCATCGTGGCGGGCCGGTGCGGTGAGCGCGTCCGCCGGGACCAGCAGGGCCAGGTAGAAGGGGGAGTCCTCGTCGAGGGAGGAGAGGTTGACCAGCCAGTCACGGCCATTGCCATCGTCCAGCGTCAGCTCGGCCGGCTCGTGCAGCAGGGCGGGCCTGGAGGCCATCTCCTGTTGCAACCTGACCAGTATGGGGTGCTTGAGCGCAGACAGCATGGGCAGGCGGCTCAGCTGCTCGAAGCTGGGCAGCCGCTCGGGATCCGTGGCCAGCAGGGTTCCGAATTCGTCGAACATCACCAGCTGGCAGTGGCTCGGCAGGGGCAGCTCGCCGATGAGGGAGGAGAGCCCCTCCACACCGGCATCCAGCCCTATCACAGCCCGGCGATCGTCGCTCTCCACCGCCAGCGTCATGCCCGGCTCCTTGGTGGTGAAGAAGAGATAGGGGTGGGTCACTATGATGCCCGTGCCCCAGCGGGCCTCCTTGTACCAGCCGCGGTCGCGGGGATCGAACTGGTAGTCCGGCATGGGCCGCCGCTCCAGAAGCCGCAGGCGCTGGTTGAAATAGAGGTACTCTCCCCGGCCCTGGCTCAGGCTCTGCACCAGCAGGTGGCTCCCGGGAGGGGGGCTGTCCAGCAACCCCCTGGCCCGCTCGGTCAGCTTGCGCACCAGGAAGAAGTCGCCGTTCTCGTAACCGGCATAGATGGCGCCATAGCTGGCGCTGTTGGCCAGCACCTCGGCCAGCTGGGGCAGGTAGCCGAGGCGGGATTCCAGGCTGGTCATGGCGGCCAGCTGGCCACTGCGCAACAGGCTGAGCGACATGCGGGCCGGGCGCTGGTTCAGCTTGATGGCGAGCGCCAGCTGTTCCCTGTACTGCTGGAAGCTTTGCCGTTCGTGCTCCAGCCCCTGCTGCATGCCCTGTTGAAACTGCAGCATGATGAGGGCGCCCCCCAGCACGGAGAACAGCAGTATGAAGAGGGTGGCAATGTGCACGTAGAAGGGCTTGCTGCCGAGGCTTGCTTTTGTCATGGACCTGTCCTTGTCCTGCGGGCGCTCCCCGCGATGATCTGCTAACAGTGTGCTCGCAAGATGACAAAAAGCATAGGAGGCGGGGGCCAGAACGGGGGCCCCTATCTTCTGCCATTCCCCTTGCCGCGAGCTGCATGGCGCGGGTCCCGGCAGCCTGGTCAGGTGATTCATTCAGATATCTCGTGCTACATTGCTCCACTGGTGAATCGCCTGTGAATCAATGGAGTGTCCCATGTCTGCCATCCCCTATTCCGTCCTGGATCTGGTGCCCGTCCCCGAAGGAAGCCTGCCGGCCGAGTCGTTTCGTCATTCGCAGGATCTGGCCCGGCATGCCGAGCGCTGGGGCTACCACCGCTACTGGCTGGCGGAGCACCACAACATGCCGGGGATCGCCAGTGCCGCCACCTCTGTGCTCATCGGCCATCTGGCCGGTGCCACCAGCACTCTGCGGCTGGGGGCCGGCGGCATCATGCTGCCGAACCACTCCCCCCTGGTGATCGCCGAACAGTTCGGCACCCTCGCCTCTCTCTACCCGGATCGCATCGATCTCGGTCTTGGCCGTGCGCCCGGTACCGATCAGCGCACCATGCAGGCGCTGCGCCGCCAGCGCAGCGGCGAGGTGGATGACTTTCCTGCGGACGTGCGCGAGCTGATGGGTTACTTCGGTGACGAGGTGGGTGCCGTGCAGGCGGTGCCCGGTCAGGGGCTGCACGTGCCGATCTGGCTGCTGGGCTCCAGCCTCTACAGTGCCCAGCTGGCGGCCGCCATGGGGCTGCCGTTCGGCTTTGCCTCCCACTTTGCCCCCGGTCTGCTGTTGCAGGCACTCGAGATCTACCGTACCCAGTTCCGCCCTTCCGCGCGCTGGCCCAAGCCTTATGCGGTGGTCTGCATCAACCTGATCGCCGCCGACACGACCCGGGAGGCCCGCTTCCTGTTCACCACGCTCCAGCAGCAGTTCCTGCGCCTCTACCGGGGGGATGCCGGCAAGCTGCCGCTGCCGGTGCAGAGCCTGGGAGAGGCGTGGTCACCCCGGGAGCTGATGGCGATGGAGCAGACCCTGGCCCGCTCCCTGGTGGGGGATCCGGATCAGGTGCGTCACGGCCTCAAGGCCTTGCTGGCCGAAACCGGGGCCGACGAGCTGATGTTCAACGGTCCCATCGTCGATCATCAGGCTAGACTGCGCTCCTTCGAGATCGCCGCCGAGCTGATGCGGAGCCTGTGACGGCCGGTGCGGGCACACCAGCTCGTGTGCCCGCACCGGGGTGAACCTCCCGTTCATATTTCAAGTCTTTGATTTTAAACGATAGTCAGGTTTATGTCGGCCCTCTGTCGTGTCACCTCTCGCCGTGCCGGCCCTATGCTGGCCCCGTCAATCACCACAAGGAGTCCAAGATGATCGTCAGGAAGTTGAGATTGCAGCGGGGTTGGTCCCAGGATCAGTTGGCGACCCTGACTGGCTTGAGTGTCCGCACCATACAGCGGATCGAGCAGGGCCAGCAGCCCGGACTGGAATCCCTCAAGGCCCTGGCCGCCGTCTTTGAGCTCGATGTGACTCAACTGCAGGAGAGCGAGATGAAAGGGAACGAGACCGACAGCCAGGGGACAGTGCATGTGGCCAGGGATGAGCGGGAGGCGATGAAGTTCGTCGAGGGGCTCAAGGGCTTCTACGGCCACCTCATCAGCTATGTGCTGGTGATAGGAGGGCTGTTTGTCATCAACTACCTGAGCAACCCGGACTATATCTGGGCCTGGTGGCCCATGCTGGGCTGGGGGCTGGGCCTGATGTCCCACGCCATCAACCTGTTCCAGCCATTCAAGCTGTTCGGGCCCGAATGGGAGCGGCGCCAGGTCGAGAAACGGCTGGGGCGCAAGCTGTAAGCCACGACCTCACCCCATAAAGCACGGGCCCGGCAATGCCGGGCCCGTTTTATATCAGCTCTCCCTCATGACTGCTGGTATCAATGAGGCAGGGGATCGCTGCCTGGGCGTCATGCTCACTTGGCATAGGCAGGGCAGGGGGTCGCTATCAGGGCATCGTCCTCGTAGCGCCAGAGGGTGAGGCTGTTGCCCCAGACGCAGCCGGTGTCCAGCCCCTTGATGTCATCTTTGCCGGTGGCGCCCATCAGGGCCGCCCAGTGGCCGAACACCAGTATGGGGTCGTCCACATGGTGCTCGCGCTGCTCGAACCAGGGGCGCAGGCCAGGGGTGGACTCTGTGGGACCCTTCTTGCACTTGAAGTCGAGCCGGCCATCGAAGTAGCAGAAGCGCATCCGGGTGAAGCTGTTGATGATGTAGCGGTAGCGCTCTATCCCCAGCAGATTTTCGTCCCAGCTATCGGGCTGATCGCCATACATGTTGTGCAGCAGCCAGCTGTACTGATCGCCGCGCAGCAGCGTCTCCACCTCGCGGGCACAGCTGCGTGCAGTGTGGGCATCCCAGGCCGGAGAGAGACCGGCATGGATCATCATGATGGGGAGATCCGGGTGCTCCGCCAGCAGGGGACGGTGGCGCAGCCACTCCAGCAGCTCGTCCCGATCCGGGGCTTCCATCAGGGCCTGCAGCTTGTCTTTCTTCTTGAGGGGGGCGACCCCATGAGCCACCGCCAGCAGGTGCAGGTCGTGGTTGCCGAGCACGGTCACGGCGCGGTTTCCCAGTGACTTGACGAAGCGCAGGGTGTTGAGAGAGTCCGGCCCGCGGGCGACCAGATCGCCGCACAGCCAGAGGGTGTCGTTGTCGGGGTCGAATTCGGCAAGATCCAGCAGACGGCGCAGATCGTCGTAGCAGCCCTGGATATCACCGACGAAACAATTCGCCATGAAACCTCAGTTGATAATGTTGGGAACGGCCAGTGTGAAGGGGGCTATGGGGGCCTCAAACTGCTGCCCCGATTCGTCTTGCAGGGTGTAACTGCCTTCCATCACGCCGAAGGGGGTGGGGAGGGGAACGCCACTCTGATAGGTGAAGGTCTCGCCGGGGGCGATGAAGGGCTGCTCGCCCACGACCCCGGGACCTTCCACTTCCAGCATCTTGCCATTGGCATCCGTGATGAGCCAGCGCCGATGCAGCAGCTGCACCTTGCCCGGTCCCAGATTCTCTATCTCGATGAGATAGAGAAAATGGTAGGGATCCTCGGTGCCCGCCACATAGCTGGGGTGCGGGCGAACCACTATCCGGGGGGATGCCATGGGATCAGGCCTGCTGCTGATCGGCCAGCCAGTTGGCTATCATGACGAACTGCTCGAGGGAGAGGTTCTCCGGGCGCAGGTTGCCATCTATGCCAAGCTCGGTCAGCTGAGCGTCGGTGATGAAGTTGGAGAAGCTGTTGCGGATGGTCTTGCGACGCTGGCCGAAGCCCTCGGTGCAGACCCGGCTCAGGCAGCGGATGTCTTTCGCGACTATGGTCGGGTTCTTGTGCGGGATGAGGCGCACCACGGCCGAGTCGACCTTGGGGGCAGGCTTGAAGGCGCCGGGGCCCACTTCCAGCACTGGCACCACCTGGCAGTAGTACTGGGTCATCACGCTCAGGCGGCCATAGGCCTTGCTGCCGGGACCGGCGGCCAGACGCAGTACCACTTCCTTTTGCAGCATGAAGTGCATGTCCTCCACCCGGTCGGCGAACTCGCACAGGTGGAAGATGAGCGGGGTGGAGATGTTGTAGGGCAGGTTGCCGAAGATGCGCAGGGGCGGTTTGCCTTCTCCCATCAGGGTGCCGAAGTCGAAGCGCATGGCATCGGCCTCGATCACCGTCAGCTTCTCCTTGAGGGTCGGGTGCTCGCGCAGGCGAGCCGCCAGATCCCGGTCAAGTTCGACCACCGTCATCTTGTCCATCTGGGAGGCGACCGGTTCGGTCAGTGCCGCCAGACCCGGGCCGATTTCCACCAGGTTCTGACCCGGCTGCGGGTTGATGGCGGCGACGATCTGGTCGATCACATAACGGTCGTGCAAGAAGTTCTGACCGAAACGCTTACGGGCCGTGTGGCCCATGTGCACCTTGTTGCTCTGCACCTTACTGCTCATATCTTTTTTTCTCTACCATCTGGATGGCGTGGTTAATCGCGGTGACCAGGCTGCCCGAGTCTGCCAGGCCCTTGCCTGCCAGATCCAGCGCTGTGCCGTGATCCACCGAAGTACGGATGAAAGGAAGTCCGAGGGTGATGTTGACCGAGTTGCCAAAGCCCTTGTATTTGAGCACCGGCAGCCCCTGGTCGTGGTACATGGCGAGTACCGCATCCGCATCCTTGAGGTATTTCTCCTGGAACAGGGTGTCGGCCGGCAAGGGGCCGACCAGATCTATCCCCTCCTGGCGCAGACTGGCCAGGGCGGGTTCGATCACGTCGATCTCTTCACGGCCGAGATGGCCCCCTTCCCCGGCATGGGGGTTGAGGCCGCAGACGTAAATTCTGGGGTGTGCTATGCCGAACTTGCCCTTGAGATCCGCATCCAGGATGCGGATCACCTTGGCAAGGCGCTCCTGCGTGATGGCCATGGCCACGTAGGCGAGGGGAATGTGGGTGGTCGCCAGCGCCACCCGCAACCCTTCGGTAGCCAGCAGCATCACCACGTCGGCGGTGTCTGACTGCTGGGCGAAGAATTCGGTGTGGCCGCTGAACGAGACGCCCGCCTGGTTGATGATCCCCTTGTGCACCGGACCTGTCACCACGGCGGCGAATTCGCCGCTCAGGTTGCCGTCGCAGGCGCGCTGCAGGGTGGCCAGCACATAGGCGCCATTGCCCTCGTCGAGCTCGCCCGGCACCACGGGGGCGCCGAGGGGGACGGGACAGACCGTCAGGGTGCCCGCCCGCTGACCCCTCACGGGGGCAGCAGCATCATAGGGTTCCAGCGCGATGGGCAGCCCCAGCAGGGCGGCGCGCTCGCGCAGCAGCGCCGGGTCGGCAATCACCACCAGCTGGTGCGGCCAGTCCCGCTGGGCTATCTGCAGCACCAGGTCCGGGCCTATGCCGGCGGGCTCACCCGGCGTGATGGCAAGACGATGGCTGTTCATCTGCTCGTCGCCCATTAATTGGGTTCGATCTGGATGTAGGCTTCGTCGCGCAGCTCATCCAGCCAGGCTTGGGACTCTTCGGTGAAGCGGCGGTTGAAGATGAGCTGATAGGCGCGCTGTTCCTGGGCCTTGCCGGTGGCATCCTGGCTGCGGCGATCTTCCAGCTGCACTATGTGCCAGCCGTGGCTGGTGCGGAAGGGCTCGCTGATCTGGCCCGGTTGCAGGCGGTTGACCATGTCGCGGAATTCAGGCACATAGACGTTGGGATCAGACCAGCCCAGCTCGCCACCCTGCACCGCAGAGCCCGGATCCTCGGAGTACTTCTCCGCCATGCTGGCAAAGCTCGCCTTGCCGCTCTTGATGTCGTGCAAGATGCCGTCCAGGGTACCCTTGGCCTTCTCCTCGGAGAGGATGATGGAGGGCTTGATCAGGATGTGGCGGGCCTTCACCTCGGTCTGCATCACTTGCTGCTGACCCTTGGTGTCGAAGATCTTGATGATGTGCAGACCGGCGCCGGAGCGCAGCGGGCCGACGATATCGCCCTTGCCGGCGCCCTGTACCGCCTCGGACATCAGGGTGGGCATCTCCTGCGGGCTCATCCAGCCCCAGTCACCCCCTTCCAGGGCCTTGGGGCCGTTGCTCTCGGCGATGGCCAGCTTGCGGAAGTCCGCCCCCTCTTTCAGTGCAGCCAGGATGCGTTCGATCTTGGCCTTGGCAGCGTTGAGCTGTTCGGCGTTCGGGTTGTCAGGCAGGGCAACCTGGATGTGGCCGACATGGTATTCGGTCTGTTGCTGGCCCTGCTTGCTCAGAGCCTCGACCACCTGCTTCACCTCCTGCTCGGAGATGTTGATGCGGCGGCGAACCTGGCTGCGGCGTACCTCGTTCATCAGGATCTCGCGGCGCACCTCTTCCCGGTACTGGGCATAGGTCAGCCCTTCCCGTTCGAGCTGGGCACGCAGCTGCTCCAGGTTCATCTTGTTGTCGGCGGCTATGCTCTGGATGGCCTGCTCCAGCTGGGTATCACTGATCTTGAGCCCCTGGCGATCCGCCAGCTGCAGCTGCAGGCTCTCCTGGATCAGACGATCCAGCGCCTGCTTGCGCAGGGTGACGTCATCGGGCAGGGATTGGCCGCTCTCCTGCGCGGAAGCCTTCACCTTCTGTACCAGGGCTTCCTGCTGACTGGCCAGCACCACGTCCTTGTTGACCACGGCAAGCACCTTGTCCACCAGCTCGGGCGCGGCGAGGGCGCCCTGGCTCATGACTCCAAACAGGCCTGCGGTCAGCAGGGAAATCAACGTCTTCTTCATATCCATCTCTCAAGGCGTTTGCCAGACCCGTTATTGGTCTCGCAGGTTAAACGGACGAATGTAAGGCAGTGCTTCGGTGTCAAGGGAGGTGCCCTTGGAGCCGGTACCCACGCTACCCAATCCTTTCATTTCAAATTGAATGCCGAGGCTGCGCTCGGACGTCGGGGCCAGGTTCACGTTGTCCGGCGTATTGACCCACTCCAGGTTGAAGTTGATGCTCCAGCAGCAGGAGTCATATTTCAGGCCCACCTTGCGGTCAACTTTGACGTTCTGATCGAGCTCCTGATAGTAGCCGCCATAGAGGTGCCACTGATCGTTGAGCGGTGTGGTCAACAGCAGGCCGATCTGGTTGAGATCCGTCACCTCGCCCTTGCGATCCAGGTCGTAGTTGGCGTCCCGCACGAAGCGGTGGCTCAACTGGCTGATCAGCTTCTCGTGGCGGTACTCCAGGGCGCTGTTGGAGGAGCTTATCTGACGCTGCTCCAGATCATATTGTGCCCCCGCATGGGCATACCACTGCTCGTTGATCTTGGCGTCACCCTCGAACGAGAGCGGAGAGCGGGTATTGGTGCTCAGCTCGTCGCTGGAGTAGAGCTTGACCCTGGGCGCCACGAAGTCGAAGGCTTGGGCAACGGCCAGCCGAATTCGTTCATCCCCGGCCGGATCATAGATACGGGTGGTGACGCCGACCGAGAGCCGGTTGGAGTCGCTGATGCGGTCCAGGCCGGCGAAGCGGCGGTCGCTGAACAGGCTGTAGTAGTCCTGGCGCATGGTGGTGGAGTCGTAGACCCCGATGTTGTCCTGATCCTTGTAGGGCACATAGAGGTACTGGAACTCCGGCTCCAGGGTCTGGCTGGCCCCTTCGCCGAACCACTGCTGGTCGCGCTCGAAGGTCATGCCGCCCTTGAGGCGAAACGAAGGCAGCACCCGGGTGATGATGCCCTCTTCCAGGGTGACATCCCCCCCACCCTGAGGAGTGAACCTGTTGGTGAAGGTGCTGCTCATGTCATCCGGCACCGTCTGATCGTAACGGGTGTACATCAGCTTGTACTGGCTGTCGAGGAAGTAGCCGGCTTCGTCGATGAGCGGTATGGTCAGGGTGGGGGCCGTGTAGACCCGGGTGCCGGTATAGGCCTCCCCCTGGTTCTGCTGGACGGCCTGGTCGTTGTTGTAGCCGAAGTTGGTCAGCTCTGTGTTCCAGGCCAGATCGTACCAGCTGCCCTGGTGGTAGTAGTTGTGATCGATGCGCGGCATCAGCTCGTGGGGCTGCTGGGCGCTGGCCAGCAGGATCTGGTAGGTGCGTACCTCGGCATTGAGGTTCCAGCTCTGCTGGAAGTAGCCGGCCGTGAGGGACTGCTGCAGCTGGTTGTCGACCTGGGTCCCCACCTTGGGGGAGAAGTCGTTGAAGTAGTTGTAGTCCCGATCCCGCACCTTGGTGTAGTCCACCGACACCCGCAGGGCGTTGTCCATGAACATGGAGGTGTGGCGGGCGTTCAGCAGGTAGCGATGCCCGTCGGACAGGTAATCGTTGAGGCTGTCCGTCTCGTCGTACTGCTTGTCATCCGCCAGGTTTTCGAAATAGAGGCTGCCCACGTGGGCCGGGTCCGGCATGTAGCGGAACTCGACCTGCTCCATCAGGCCCCGTCTGTCCATGAAGCGGGAGGTGATGGTGGCATCGTAGTTCGGCGCTATGTTCCAGTAGAACGGCTGGGTGATGTCCATGCCGTTCTTGGAGCTTTGGGTATAGCCCGGGTAGAGCAGGCCCGTCTTGCGCTCATCCTTGATGGGGAAGTTGATATAGGGGAAATAGAAGACCGGATAGTCATAGAGCCAGAGGCTGGCGTTCCAGGCCTCCCCGAACACCTCGGACTGATCGATGTCGATGCTGCCGGCCTTCAGGGTCCAGGCCTCCTGACCCGGTGGGCAGGTGGTGTACTGGGCCCCCTCCAGAGTGATGTTCTGGTTGTTGTTGGTCATGGTGACTTTTTCGGCGAAGCCGCGCACCGGTGAACCATGCACCTGATACTTGCCCTCTTCCAGCTCGGAGTTCTTGGTGTCCAGGTTGGATTTGAGGGTCTTGTCGCTGGTGACAGTAATCTGGCCATCGTTGTAATAGATGTTGCCGATGGCGATGACATCCCGGCTCTTCTGATCGAGCTGGGCGTAGTCGGAGTCAAATTTGCGCACGCCCTGACGCACCTTGACGTCACCTTCATAGACGGCGGTGCCGCCCTGCTTGGCCTCAAGGCGATCGGCATCCACTTCGACGGGCTGGGCATTGGCGTCCTGATCCGCGCTGGGTTTCTCGACCTTGGGGACATAGTCATAGCAGAGGCTGTTGAGGATCCCGGTGGCCGGTGGCGCATTGAGGGGCGCCGCCTGCACCGTGAACGGACTCAAGGCAGGAACAAGGCTGATGGTCAGGGCGATGGGATAAGAAGACCCCAGTGTCCATTTTGTCATGTGAAGGGCTCGCGCAATCCGTAGTAAAAACGGTTGATTCAGGGCATGCATTTTATGTCAGGATCCATCGAGTTGACATTGCATGTCATTGCTTTATGTTAGCCGGCAATGATAAAGCATTATTGCGGCCAGGGCTAACAGCCAAGTGCTGCTTTCCAATTTGGTTCCCGACTCATGCACGATCGCGCTTCCCTGCTATTGCAATGGGCACGCCGGATTACCGGTGATGCCAACCTCTCGTTGACGCTTATTTCCGGTGACGCCAGTTTCCGCCGCTACTTCCGTGGTGGTGGCCTGGTGTGGGTGGATGCTAATCCGAAAACCGAAAAAAATCATGAATTCGTTCGCAATGCCGCCGCCCTGCACGGCGTTGGACTGCTGGCCCCCGAGGTGAAGGGGGTCGACTATGAGCAGGGGCTGCTGGCGGTCAGTGACCTTGGCGATACCCAGCTTATCGGCTGCCTGAACGATGACAATGTGCTGGCCTGGTATGGCAAGGCCATAGGACTGCTGCCCCGGCTCGGATCGGTGGCGCTCGAGCTCGAGCCCTTCGACGAGGCCTTCATGGCCCGCGAGAACGCCATCTTCCCCGAGTGGCTGCTGGGTCATCACCTGCATCTGAGTCTCGGCGAGACCGAACTGCAACTGCTGGACGAGATGTTCGCCTGCCTCACGCAGAACAACCTGGCCCAGCCCCAGGGGGTGATGCACAGAGACTTCCACAGCCGCAACCTGATGGTGTGCGGTGGTGATACGCCGGACGACAGCCGGCTTGCCGTCATCGACTTCCAGGACATGGTCATCGGGCCCCTGAGCTACGATCTGGTCTCCCTGCTGAAAGACTGTTACGTGCGCTGGCCCGATGAGGTGATCGAGCAGGGCATGAGCCATGGCTTTGAGACCCTGAGCCGGGCAGGCCTGCTCGACGGGCTCGATTATGCCGGCTTCCGTCGTCACGCCGACCTGACCGGCATGCAGCGCCATCTGAAGGCGGCCGGCCTCTTCACCCGTCTCTACCATCGCGACGGCAAGTCCGGCTACCTCAAGGACATCCCCCGCACCCTGGGCTATGTGGTGGACGTGTGCCGCCAGCATGGGGTCGAACATCCGGTGCTGGCCCGCTTCGGCGACTGGTTGCAGCAGGTGGTGCTGCCGGGCCTGGCCCGGGCGGCAGAGGCACGGCGTGCCGGGGAGCCGTCATGAAGGCGATGATCCTGGCCGCGGGCCGCGGGGAGCGGATGCGCCCGCTCACCGACCTGCTGCCCAAGCCGCTGCTCGCGGTGGGGGGCAAGCCCCTCATCGTCCACCACATCGAGAAGCTCAAGGCGGCCGGGGTGACCCGGCTGGTCATCAACCACGCCTGGCTCGGTCACAAGCTGGTGGAGGCCCTCGGCGATGGCCGCCAGTTCGGGGTCGAGATCCTGTGGTCGGCGGAGGAGAGTGCTCTCGAGACCGCGGGCGGCATAGTGCAGGCATTGCCACTGCTGGGGGCGGAGCCCTTCTTGGTGATCAACGGCGATACCTGGATTGATGCGGATTATGGTGCTCTGGTGAACCAGTCGCTGGGAGAGGACCTGGCCCATCTCTGGCTGGTACCCAATCCGCCCCAGCACCCTCAGGGGGATTTCTCCCTGCAAGACGGCCGGGTGCTGGAGGCGCCAGCCCTCACCTTCAGCGGCGTCGGCCTCTATCACCCGGCGGCCTTTGTCCCCCTGCCTTGCGGTGCCCGCAAGCTGGCACCCCTGCTGCGCGACTGGATGGCACAAGGCAGGGTCGGTGGCACTCTGCTGACCGGCGAGTGGCGGGACATAGGCACAGTCGATCGGCTGCGGGAGCTGGATGACCAGCTGCTTGCCGGCACTCATTAACATCACGAGGTCTGAACCATGCGTATTTGGGGTAAGGTGCTTGGCGCCTTCTTCGGTTTTCTGCTCGGCAACATCTTCGGCGCCCTGCTTGGCCTCTGGATCGGCCACCGCTTCGATCGGGGCATGGGCATTCGGGGGGCGTTCCAGCGAGCTCCCAGCCAGCAGCAGCAGGCGGTCTTCTTCCACGCCACCTTCGCCGTCATGGGCCACATCGCCAAGGCGAGCGGTCAGGTCACCGAGCACGAGATCCGGGTCGCCTCCAGCCTGATGGACAGGATGCGACTCTCCGGCGAGCAGCGGGTGCGGGCCCAGGAGTCGTTCCGCCAGGGCAAGGAGAGCGATTTTCCGCTGCGCGAAACCCTGGCGGAGTTCCGCCGCGCCAGCCTGGGGCAGCGCGACATCCTGCGTTTCTTCCTGGAGGTGCAGCTGCAGGCCGCCTTTGCCGATGGCAAGGTGGAGGCCAACGAGCGTGCCATCCTGCAGACCATAGCGGACGAGCTCGGCTTCAGCCGTATCGAGCTGGCGCGGATCCTGGCGATGGCGGAGGCGCAGATGAACTTCTTCCACCGCCAGCAGCAGAGTGGACAAGGGCAGCAATACCGGCAGGAGGCCCCCTCCCAGGATCGCCTCAAGGATGCCTACCAGCTGCTGGGGGTGAGCGAGAGCGACAGCGATCAGGATATCAAGCGCGCCTATCGCAAGGAGATGAGCAAGCATCACCCGGACAAACTGGCCGCCAAGGGGCTGCCCCCCGAGATGATGGAGATGGCCAAGGAGAAGACCCAGGAGATCCAGCAGGCCTGGGAGTGGATCCGCGAGGCCCGCGGCATCCGTTGAACCCTGCCCCTCGCCAGCCATAAAAAATGCCCGTCGATGACGGGCATTTTTGTATGCGGAAGCCGGGATTAGTGGCTGTCGACCCAGACGAACTTGAGCACGAACAGCAGGGCCACCACCAGCACGCAGGGGTTGATCTCGCGCCAGCGGCCGGTGCCCGCCTTCATCACGCAGTAGGAGATGAAGCCCACGGCTATCCCCTCTGTGATGGAGAAGCTGAACGGCATCATCACCGCTGTCATGAAGGCCGGCACCGCCTCGGTCAGGTCTTCCCACTTCACCCGGGTCAGCTCGGAGCACATCAGCACCCCCACGTAGATGAGAGCGCCGGCGGCGGCATAGGCCGGCACCATGGCGGCAACCGGGGAGAAGAAGATCGCCAGCAGGAACAGCACGCCGACCACGATGGCGGTCAGGCCGGTACGGCCGCCGACGGCCACCCCTGAGCTGCTCTCGATATAGGCGGTGACCGATGATGTGCCCATAAAGGCGCCGCCGACCGAGCTCACGCTGTCCACCACCAGCGCCTGCTTCATGCGCGGGAAGTGGCCCTTGTCATCCGCCAGCTTGGCGCGGTTGGTGACGCCGATCAGGGTGCCGGAAGAGTCGAACAGATTGACCAGCATAAAGGAGAAGATGATTCCCGCGAGGCTGATGTCCAGCGATCCCATCAGGTCCAGCTGACCGAAGACGGGGGTGATGCTCGGCGGCACAGAGACGAAGCCCTTGAAGGTCACGTCGCCAAACAGCCAGCCCAGGGTGGTGGTGACGACGATGGCGATCAGCACGGCGGAGTGCACGCCGCGGGCGGAGAAGATGCAGATCAGGAAGAAGCCGAGCAGCCCCAGCAGACAGGGCAGGGAGGTGAGGTTGCCCACCGTCACCATGGTAGCGGGGCTTGCCACCACTATGCCGGCGTTGTGCAGGCCGAGCAGGGCGATCAGCAGGCCTATGCCGGCTGTGATGCCGACCCGCAGGGTGAGGGGGATGTTGGCAATCAGCCAGTAGCGTACCCGCAGCAGGGTGAGGATCAGCAATCCTAAGGCGCCCCAGAAGATGGTGCCCATGCCGACCTGCCAGGAGTAGCCCATGCCGGCCACCACCACGAAGGCGAAGAAGGCATTCAGCCCCATGGCGGGGGCCAGGGCGATGGGCAGGTTCGCCAGCAACCCCATGAGAATGCTGCCGATGCCGGCGATGAGGCAGGTGGTGACGAACACCGCCTGGGTGTCCATGCCCGCCGCAGAGAGGATCTGCGGGTTGACGAACACTATGTAGACCATGGTCAGGAAGGTGGTGATGCCGGCGATGACCTCGGTGCGAGCCGTGGTGCCATGGCCTTTCAGGGCAAACAGGCGCTCGAGCAATCCTTGCCCGGCGGCCGGGTTGGCTGCCTGCTCTGTGGCGTTGTGTGGTTGATTCATGTTGGATTCCAATGGGTGACGTGAAATAAGCAGCAGGCGAACAGTCAACTCCATCCATGGGGGCTGGGTTGCCCTGTTTCTGGCGACTGAGCGACCAGACTCGTCCTGATACCGTGACAGCGCGCACATTTTTACACAGGCGGCGACGTTTACAAACCCCGGATCTGCGAGGCGGATCAATGAATAGAGTAAAAATTCAAACGTTTGCCCATCGAGGTGCAAAAACAAGGTTCGATAGAGGCTTGTGTTGCCATGGTGCCCCTCAACGGCTCTTGAGGTAGCGCTCCACCAGCTGGGCCAGCACGGCGTCGCTGTGCTCCTGCAAGGTGGCGAGCGTCAGCCCCATGCGCTGCAGCAGCAGGCCGGCCTGTGTCTCGCTCAGGGTGCGCCCGTCGATGAAGTAGGCCTGCTCGGGCAACTGCTTGTCATGACGGGGGAGCAGCACCCAGCTCACCCGCTCGGGTTCGATGGCGGCAAAGATCCGGCTGGCCGCGGTGCAGAAGGTATCGATGTGGCGCTTGCCATCCGGGCCCAGGCAGCCGGGTTCGATCCGGATCTGGATGGTGACTCTCTTCGGGGGGGCGCTGGTCTGGGTCATCGGTGAGTGCCGGTAGGGGGAAGCGGGAAGAGTGTAAGCGAAAAGGCAAAAGAAAGGGGAGCCCGGGCTCCCCTTGTGACGTTGCAATCCCCCTGATGGGGCGACGCATCACTTCGCTTGCATGGCGGTCCGCTTACTTGGCGATGCGCTTGTACTTGGCGCGGTGCGGCTGGATGGCGTCGGCGCCGTAGGTCTTCTTCTTCCACTCTTCGTATTCGGTGAAGTTGCCCTCGAAGAAGGCAATCTTGCCCTCGTCCTGGTAGTCCAGGATGTGGGTGGCGATACGGTCGAGGAACCAGCGATCGTGGGAGATGACCATGGCACAACCCGGGAACTCCAGCAGGGCGTTCTCGAGGGCGCGCAGGGTTTCGATGTCCAGATCGTTGGTCGGTTCATCCAGCAGCAAGACGTTGCCGCCGGTTTGCAGCAGCTTGGCCAGGTGCAGACGGCCGCGCTCACCACCGGACAGCTCGCCGACCCGCTTCTGCTGATCGGCGCCCTTGAAGTTGAAGCGACCTATGTAGGCACGGCTCGGGAACTCGTAGTTGCCGATGCGCAGGATATCCTGACCGTCGGCGACCTCTTCGAACACCGTCTTCTTGTCGTTCATGCTGTCGCGGAACTGATCCACCGAGGCCAGCACGACGGTATCGCCCAGGGTGATGGTGCCGGAGTCCGGCTGCTCCTGGCCCGACATCATGCGGAACAGGGTGGATTTACCGGCGCCGTTCGGACCAATGATGCCGACGATGGCCCCCTTCGGAATGGAGAAGGAGAGATCGTCGATCAGCTGGCGGTCACCGTAGGACTTGCAGAGGTTCGCCACCTCGACCACCTTGTCGCCGAGACGCGGTCCGGGCGGAATGAACAGCTCGTTGGTCTCGTTGCGCTTCTGGTAGTCGTTGGTGTTGAGCTCCTCGAAGCGAGCCATACGGGCCTTGGACTTGGCCTGACGGCCTTTCGGGTTCTGACGCACCCACTCCAGTTCCTTCTCGATGGACTTGCGACGGGCCGCTTCCGAGCTGGCTTCCTGAGCCAGACGGGCGTCTTTTTGCTCCAGCCAGGAGGAGTAGTTGCCTTCCCAGGGGATACCCTCGCCACGGTCCAGCTCCAGGATCCAGCCCGCCACGTTGTCGAGGAAGTAGCGGTCGTGGGTGATGGCCACGACGGTGCCCTCGTAGTCGTGCAGGAAGCGCTCCAGCCAGGCCACGGATTCCGCATCCAGGTGGTTGGTCGGTTCGTCCAGCAGCAGCATGTCCGGTTTTTCCAGCAGCAGACGGCACAGGGCTACCCGGCGGCGCTCACCCCCGGAGAGGTGCTTGATCTGGGCGTCCCAGGCCGGCAGGCGCAGGGCGTCGGCCGCGCGCTCCAGCTGGTTCTCCATGTTGTGACCCCCCTGGGCGGCGATGATGGCTTCCAGCTCGCCCTGTTCGCGGGCCAGCTTGTCAAAATCCGCATCCGGGTCGGCATAGGCCGCATAGACCTCATCCAGGCGAGCCATGGCGCGTTTCACCTCGCCGACCGCCTCTTCCACCGCCTCGCGGACCGTCTGCTCCGGATCCAGCTTCGGCTCCTGGGGCAGGTAGCCGATCTTGATGCCGGGCTGCGGACGGGCTTCCCCTTCGATCTCGGTGTCTATCCCCGCCATGATGCGCAGCAGGGTGGATTTACCGGCGCCGTTCAGACCCAGCACACCTATCTTGGCGCCCGGGAAGAAGGAGAGGGAGATGTTCTTGAGGATATGACGCTTGGGCGGCACGACCTTGCCGACCCTGTTCATGGTGTAAATAAATTGAGCCATTGGCTAATTCTCTTCCTTTTCAGCAGTTTAATGTCTTTGCATTAACAAACTGATGTCGTGGTGGGGCCTGGTCGGCAGGGGCCGACCCGGTTCCAAAAAACCTGTCGATTGTAAACCAATGGGAAGAGGGCGGCAAAGTAGACAACCGGGGCATTGAGTGCAGGGAGTGCCCATCGGCAGAGGGGGGAAAAGAGGCGGGCATCTGGCAGATGCCCGGTCAGGGTTTCGGGCCGAGCTGGCTTAAGACTTCCTTAATTCTGGCTCGATAGGATTCATCAGCCGACCTTGAGAAGTCATGGGATCAGCTTATGCCAGGAGTCAGCGGGGCTGCCTGGTGCTCTTGGCCGCGTCCTGCCCCGAGTAGTAGAGCACCCGCTGCACATACTCCTGGGTCTCCTGGTAGGGCGGTACGCCGCCATGGCGGATCACGGCCTGTTCACCGGCGTTGTAGGCGGCGCTGATCCTGACCCAGTCGGGGCCAAACTGCTTCTCCAGCCACTTCAGGTAGATCATGGCGCCGCGGATGTTCTGCTGGGCGTCGAAGGGGCGGGTCACGCCGAAGCGCACCTGGGTCTCGGGAATGAGCTGCATGACCCCTTGCGCCTGCTTGGGGGAGACGGCTGTGCTGTTGAGATTGGACTCGGCGATGGCGATGGCGAGCGCCAGCTGGGGGTCGACCTTGTGACGGTGGGCTGCCTGGCGGATCATGACGGCCAGCTTCTGTTTGGTGAGGGATTGGCGGGCCAGATAGCTATCCTGATCGAAGGGGGTACTGGGGCGCACCCAGGGAGCGCCTCCTCCACCTCCGCCGATGCCGCAGGTGCCAAGGGGGGCGTTGCCCACCCGCTCGTTGTAGTAGCGAGCCGCTTGCTGATTGCCAAGGCGCATGGCCATGGCGAGGTAGGCGTTGGCGTGGCGGGGGCTGCGGATCCCCTGGGGCCCGCGAGCCAGCAGGCGGCCGATGCGATAGTAGGCTTCCGGGTTGCCCAGGCTGGCCGCAGTGCAGTAGTGGGCTATGGCTCGCCGCGGGTTGCTCTGCTCCATGGCGGCGCCCTGACGCAAGGCGCTCATGGCCTTGGGGGCCTGGCGAAAGGTGTCGGCATGGGAGGAGGTGGCAAGCAGCAGCAGGACTCCCCAGCCCCAGGTGCAGAGTCTCTGCATGATGGATACCTCGAATTAGTATCCGGAAGATATAGGCCTGATATGGGGGGGGCGCCAGCCAGGGGATGGAACATCTGGTTATGTGTCAGGCCATCAGAGATGAAAACGGTCTGGAACTTTTGGCAGAGTAAAAAAGGCGCTTCTGGTGAGTGTGATGGGGAGTCTGGAGTGTACGCGGTCAGCCTCTCTGCTTGCGGTACAACTCAAATTGATGGATTTGTTACTTTCGGGGCAATAAACTGCCGGCCTTGCACTCTAACGTCTTGTATTTGCATGATGTTAGCGAGCTTGTCGATAAAATAGAAATGGGGGACGCAGTCGAACCGATTGCATCCTTCGTCATGATTGGGAAGCGCATATGGTTGATTCGATCGATGTCTCTGTCGTGGTGCCCGCCAAGGATGAGCGGGACAATCTGGCCCCCCTCATCGGCGAGATCGATGCCGCGCTGGCGGGGAAATACAGCTACGAGCTGATCTATGTGGACGATGGCAGCGAGGATGACAGCTACGCCGTCCTGTGCGAGCTGAAGAGGCGTTATGCCGGGCTGCGCGTGATCCGCCATGCCAGGGCCGTCGGCCAGAGCATGGCGGTGCTGAGCGGCGTGCGCCAGGGGCGCGGCGACTGGCTGGTGGTGCTTGACGGGGATGGCCAGAACGATCCGGCCGACATTCCCGCCATGCTGGAGGAGGCCAGGCGCCGCTTCGCCTCGGACAAGTACCAGGTGGGGCTTATCGGTCATCGCGTCAATCGCCGGGATGACTGGGTCAAGCGCCTCTCGTCCAGGCTGGCCAACGGTTTTCGCGATCTGTTGCTGCGGGACGGCATCCCGGATACCGGCTGCGGTCTCAAGGTGGTGCGGCGTGACTGGTATCTGCGCCTGCCCGGTTTCAACCACATGCACCGTTACATTCCGGCCCTGATCCAGGCCCAGGGCGGGCGCATGTCCCCCTGGCCGGTCAACCACAGGCCACGGCAGGCGGGTGTCTCCAAGTACGGGGTCTGGAACCGGCTCTGGGTCGGGCTGGTGGACGTGGTCGGCGTCTGGTGGCTGCAACGCCGATCCAAGGTGGTCGAAGTCAGGGAGATGCTGGAGTGATGGAGACCCTGCTTTCGTTGCCGTCGATCTGGCTGGATAGGGATGTGCTTGCCCTGCATGTCGGTGGGTTGCACCTAGGAGGGTGGCGATGATCGATGCCCTGCTCTCCATGGAGCTGACCTGGTTCGACTGGACCGGCCTGCATGTCACCGGCTGGAAGCTCATCGGCTACACGGGGGCGCTGATGTTCGGCGGCCGCTGGCTGGTGCAGTTCCTGGCCTCCAAGCGGGCCGGCAAACCCGTCATCCCGCGCCTGTTCTGGTACATGAGCGTGTTAGGCAGCCTGATGACCCTCAGCTACTTCGTTTTCTCCCCCAAGCAGGACTCCGTCGGCGTGCTGCAGAATCTCTTCCCCACCTTCACCGCCCTCTACAGCCTCTACCTGGATATCCAGCACAGGGGCTGGAAGCGGGACAAGCTCGTCGAGGACAACGAGATCCGCCATAACAAGGCCGTCGACGACAACGAGATCCACCATGGTAAATGACCGCTTCCTGCTCAATCAGGCCTCCCTCGGCTGGCTGCTGCTGATCGCCCTGATAGTGCTGGGTGCCGGCCTCGGCCTGCGGGATCCCTGGCCCGCCGACGAGCCGCGCTTCGCCCTGGTCGCCAAGGAGATGGTGGAGAGCGGGCAGTGGCTGTTCCCCATGCGCGGCGGCGAGATCTACCCGGACAAACCCCCCCTGTTTATGTGGGGCATCGCCCTTGGCTATCTGCTGAGCGGCTCCATCAAGGTGGCGTTTCTGCTGCCCTCCCTGCTGGCGGGCCTGCTGACCATAGCGCTGGTGTGGGATCTGGGTCGCCGTCTGTGGAACCCGGCAACGGGCTTCATGGCCGGGCTGCTGCTGCTGTTCACCGTCCAGTTCACCCTGCAGGCCAAGACGGCCCAGATAGACGCTCTGGTGACCTGCTTCATCACGCTGGGGGTCTACGGTTTCGTGCGTTTTCTGCTCTGTGGGGGAGGCTGGCGCTGGTACTGGCTCGGCTGGTTTGCCGCCGGGCTCGGCATCATCACCAAGGGGGTAGGGCTGCTGGCCCTGCTGATCCTGATCCCGGCAATCTGGACCCACTGGAAGCAGATCCGTACCGCCCCCTTTGTCGACTGGTTGAAGGCGCTGGCGGGGCCGCTGTTCATGCTGCTGGCCATCGGGCTGTGGCTGGTGCCCATGCTGAGCGCCGTGGCCCAGAGCGGGGACCCAGTGCTGCAGGCCTATAGAGACAACATACTGCTGCGCCAGACGGTGACCCGCTACGCGAATGCCTGGCATCACGTCAAACCCTTCTGGTACTACCTCGGCTCGGTGATCCCGCCGTTCTGGCTGCCCCTCTCCCTGCTGCTGCCCTGGCTGGTGGTGGCGTGGCGCAAGGCCATCCAGGGGCAGGACAAGCGCGTCATATTGCTGCTCGGCTACCTGGTGCTGGTGGTGCTCTTCTTCTCCCTGTCGCCGGGCAAGCGCGGCGTCTATGTCACGCCGGGCACCCCGGCCCTGGCGCTGCTGACCGCCCCCTACATAGGTTCACTGCTGGCGCGGGTCTGGCCCGGCCGCCTGCTGGGCGGGCTCGGCTGGTTGCTGGGGATCATCTGCGTGGGCGGCGCGGGGGCGCTGGCCGTCAGCGACAAGCTGGCGAACCGGCTGGGGGAGCTGGGACCGGCCCCCTGGCTGCCCCTGCTGGTGCTGGGGGCGGCGCTGCTGCTGGTCAATGTGCTGCTGCGCCGGGCGCCGCTCAGCGCCATCCTCTGTTCGCTGGCGGTGGGGTGGCTGCTCTACTCCTGCTGGATCTGCATGCGCCTCAACGACATGCGCACGCCGCAGGGGGTGATGGCGCGGGCACAGCAGGAGGTGCCCGCGGGGGATGAGCTGCTGCTGGCCGGTTTCAAGGAGCAGCACCTGCTGTTCGCCCGGCAGCCCGTGCAACATTACCCCTACCTGCTGGGGGACGGGGAGCAGGCCCGCGAGGCGGCGGCCTGGGTGGCGGCCGGGCCCGGGCGCCATGTGCTGGGCAGCGCGGATCTGATGGTGCTCTGTTTCGAGCCCGAGAAGATGGAAAACCTCGGCAACCGCCATCGCACCGACTGGCTGCTGGCAGGCGCTGAGGCCCTCAAGCCCGCATGTCAGGGGCTGACCCCCAGGCTCGAACCCTTCCGCTATACCCCTGGCCCCTGAGGCCCCAGCAAGAGGGGCTGCCACTGGCAGCCCCTTTTCATTTCAGGCGTTCGGGTCAGACCCCGTAGTAGGCCCTGTACCAGTCGACGAAACTCGCCACCCCTTCTCTGAGGCCCACGCGGGGTCGATAGCCGGTGGCATCGAACAAGGATTCGGTATCGGCCCAGGTGGCGAGCACATCCCCTGGCTGCATGGGCAGCAGGTTGCGGATGGCCCGCTTGCCGAGCGCCGCCTCTATGGCCTCCACGAAATCCATGAGTCGCACCGGGCTGCCATGGCCGATGTTGAAGAGGCGGTAGGGGGCCGGGCTGGCGTCGGCCGCTCCCTGCCAGTCCGGGTCGCCCTGCGGGGGCCTGTCCGCGACCCGCACTATCCCCTCCACTATGTCGTCTATGTGGGTGAAGTCCCGACTGAGCTGGCCCTGGTTGTAGATGTCGATGGGCTCGCCGTTCAGGATGGCGCGCACGAACTTGAACAGCGCCATGTCGGGCCGCCCCCAGGGGCCGTAGACGGTGAAGAAGCGCAGGCCAGTGGTGGGCAGCCCATAGAGGTGGGAGTAGGAGTGGGCCATCAACTCGTTCGCCTTCTTGCTGGCGGCATAGAGGGAGACGGGGTGATCCACCCCGTCCGAGGTCTTGAACGGCATCTGCTCGTTGAGGCCATACACCGAGCTGGAGGAGGCGTAGACCAGGTGCTGCACCCCGTGATGGCGGCACCCCTCGAGGACGGTGAGGGTGCCGTTGAGATTGCTGTCGGCGTAGGCAAACGGGTTGTCCAGCGAATAGCGCACCCCGGCCTGGGCCCCCAGGTGGATCACCAGATCGAACCGCTCGCGGGCAAAGAGCGCCGCCATGGCGGCGCGATCGGCGAGATCACCGCGCTCGAAGCGAAAACCGGGCAGTGGCAGCAGCAGTGCCAGCCGCGCCTCCTTCAGGCTGACCTCGTAGTAGTCGTTGAGGTTGTCCAGGCCAACCACCTGATGGCCGTCGCGGCAGAGCCTCTGCGCCACATGAAAGCCGATGAAGCCGGCGGCGCCGGTGACCAGATATTTCATTGCCGTTGCTCCTCGTACAGCTCTGCGGTCAGGCTGTCGCCCCGGCCTATGGCGTAGTAGGTGAAGCCGCGCTGGCGCAGGCGGGCCGGATCATAGAGGTTGCGGCCATCGATGATGAGGGCCTGCTTCAGGGTTTGGCGCAGCAGCTCGAAGTCCGGGGCGCGGAACTGCTGCCATTCGGTGCAGATGAGCAGGGCGTCGGCCCCCTTGAGGGCGGCCTCCTGGGTGCCGCACAGGGTCAGATCGTCCCGCAGGCCGTAGAGGCGCTGGGCCTCGCTCATGGCCTCGGGATCGAACGCCTGCACCTTGCCGCCGGCGGCCCAGATGGCCTCCATCAGTACCCGGCTCGGGGCTTCGCGCATGTCGTCGGTGTTGGGCTTGAAGGCCAGGCCCCAGAGGGCGAAGGTCCGTCCCGTCAGATCGCTGCCGAAGTGCTGCTGCAGGCGCGCCATGAGCTTGTGCTTCTGACTGTCGTTGACCCGCTCCACCGCATGGAGCAAAGGGGCATCGCAGCCAATCTGGCCGGCGGTGTGGATCAGCGCCTTGACGTCTTTCGGGAAACAGGAGCCGCCGTAGCCGCAGCCGGGATAGATGAAGTGATGGCCGATGCGCGGGTCGGCGCCTATGCCCTTGCGCACGGCTTCGATGTCGGCCCCGAGCTTCTCCGCCAGGGTAGCCATCTCGTTCATGAAGGAGATCTTGGTGGCCAGCATGGCGTTGGCGGCGTACTTGGTCAGCTCGGCGCTGCGAGCGTCCATCTGGATGATGCGATCCCGGTTGCGGTTGAAGGGGGCATAGAGCTCTTCGAGCAGGGAGAGGGCGTGGGCCGAATCTGTGCCTATGATGATGCGATCCGGCCGCAGGCAGTCGGCCACCGCGGCCCCCTCCTTGAGAAACTCCGGGTTGGAGACCACCTCGAGGGGCAAGTCGACCCCGCGATCGCGCAGGATGGCGGCGATATGTTGGTGCACCCGGTTGACGGTGCCGACCGGCACTGTGCTCTTGTTGACCACCACCTTGCCGCCCTGCATCAGGCGGCCTATGGTGCCGGCCACCGCCAGCACGTGCTGCAGATCGGCCGAGCCGTCCTCATCGGGCGGGGTGCCGACCGCGATGAAGATGAGCTCGGCGAACGCCACCCCCTCGGCCACGTCCGTGGTGAAGTGCAGGCGACCGGCCTGATGGTTGGCCTGCACCAGGGGGGCGAGACCGGGCTCGAAGATGGGGATCACGCCCTCTTTGAGGCGCTCGACCTTGGCGGCGTCCACGTCCACACAGGTTACCCTGTGGCCCATCTCGGCAAGCACGGCGGCCTGAACCAGCCCCACATAACCTATCCCGAATACGCTGACTCTCATCTGCTGTCGCTCCGCAGCCTGTGGCAAGGAGGTCATTTTAGAACGATTCCCGCCTGCTGGCAGCGAGATAGCCCGGGTTTTTCAGACGCGCTTCAGGCTGGCTTCAGCTTGAGAGGGGAAGGGCGTGACATATTTTGGTGCAAGGGTTGTAACGCGGCGCTGACGCGCACCATTTCGGCGCATGCGATCCCGTACTTGTGATCCGGGTCACTCAAAATGGACACTGTGGCCATAACGAAGCCCCGACTCACGGGGCTCGCGCCCGTCATCGGGTCTCAGACACTCTTTTCACTTCGCTACTGGACATAAGGTTATGGACAACACCCCCCGTTCGGCCCATCCGCTCTATGAGGATGTGCTCGCCCTGCTGACCGCGGCAGGCTTCGTTTCCCTCGGCATCTTCCTGTTTCATCAGGTCGGTCTGCTCACCGGCGGTACTGCCGGGCTGGCACTGCTGCTGCAGCAGGTGACCGGCCTGAGCTTCGGCCTGCTGTTCTTCACCATGAACCTGCCATTCTACGCCCTGGCCTGGCTCAGGATGGGGCCGCGCTTCACCCTCAACACCTTCGCCGCCGTGGCCACCGTCTCCTTCATGACGGATCACCTCAACGCCGTGCTGCAGATAGGCAAGATAGAGCCCGTCTATGCGGCTCTGATCGGCGGCACCCTGATCGGCATGGGGCTGCTCATCATGTTCCGCCACAAGGCGAGCCTGGGGGGCTTCAACATACTGGCGCTGTTTATTCAGGACAAGTTCGGCATCCGCGCCGGAAAGCTGCAAATGGGGCTGGATTGCGCCATCGTCATCGCCTCCTTCTTCGTGGTCTCCCCCTGGCTGCTGGCGCTCTCCGTGGTCGCGGCCATCATCTGTAACCTGGTGTTGACACTCAACCACAAGCCGGGCCGCTACCAGATCGCCTGAGCCTCCCTCCACTTTGCAAGCAAAAGAGCGCCTGATGGCGCTCTTTTGCTATTCAGGATCCTGACTTTATTCACACCACCATGGGTTGCCTTGTGTCGGGGTGATGGATGGCTTGGACGGGGTAGGCGTGGATACGAAGGACGATGCTCCCGTGATCGCACCACCACCGATATCACACCACCATAGGCTGTCCCGTCTCGGGGTGATGGATGGCTTGGACGGGGTAGTCGTGGATACGAAGGACGATGCGCCCGTGATCGCACCACCATAGGCTGTCCCGTCTCGGGGTGGTGGATCACCTGGGCGGGGTAGTCGTAGAAAGGAAGGGCGATGAGCTCGTTATCACACCACCATGGGCTGTCCCGTCTCTGGGTGATGGATCACCTGGGCGGGGTAATCGTAGAGGCGGGCGATCAGTTCGGGGGTCAGCACCTCTGCCGGGGAGCCGTCCGCCATCAGCCTGCCCTGCTCCAGCATCACCAGCCGGTCGGCGTAGCGCGCCGCCAGGTTGAGGTCGTGCAGCACCACCAGCACGGCGGTATTGCGGGCGGCCAGGGCGCGGGCCATGGTGAGCAGCTGATGCTGGTACTTGAGATCGAGGGCCGAGGTGGGCTCGTCGAGCAGCAGCAGTCGCGGCTGTTCGGGATCGGACAGCCGTTCCGGTGACGGCTCCTGCCAGATCTGGGCCAGTACCCGGGCGAACTGCACCCGCTGGCGCTCTCCGCCGGAGAGGCCGGGATAGAGGCGGCCGGCCAGGTGCTCGACGCCGGCATGGGTCATGGCGGCCCGCACTATCTGGTCGCGGCGGCTGACGGGTTCGCTGTGGGGCAGCCGCCCCATGGCCACCACCTCCTCGCACAGGAAGGGGAAGCTCAGGGACGAGCTCTGGGGCAGCACTCCGACTCGGTGGGCCAGGGCATCGCCGGCCCACTCTTGCCGCTTGCGACCGAACAGGGAGATGTTGCCGTCATAGGCCAGCTCGCCGGTCAGGCACTTGAGCAGCGAGCTCTTGCCCGCCCCGTTCGGGCCGAGCAGGGCGGTCAGGCTGCCCCCATGCAGGTCGAGATCCAGGTTGTCCAGGATGAGGCGATTGCCCCGGGTGAGGTTGAGAGCGCGGCAGGCGAGCAGGGGGGAGGGGGATCCGGGCAAGGTGGCGTTCTCCTGTTACAGCGTCCGGCGACTCTTGACCAAGAGCCAGATGAAGAAGGGGGCACCCAGCAGGGCGGTGATGATGCCCACCGGCATCTCGGCCGGTGCCAGCAGGGTGCGGGCCAGCATGTCGGCCCCCAGCAGCAGGGCGGCGCCGAGCAGGGCGCTGAGCGGCAGCAGCCTGACGTGATTGGGCCCGGCCAGCAGCCGCACCAGGTGCGGCACCACCAGGCCGACGAAGCCGATCATGCCGGCCACCGCCACCGCCACACCGACCCCGGCGGCAGTGAGCAGGATTAGGCGCCGCTTGAGGCATTGCACATTGACCCCCAGATGACGGGCCTCACCTTCGCCCAGCAGCAGGGCGTTGAGGGGGTTGGCATCGCGCATGAAGAGCCACAGCAGGGCGACCAGGGTCAGCAGCGCCAGCCCCACATCCACCGGCTTGCCGGCGGCCAGGGAGCCCATCTGCCACAGGCTCAGGTTGCGCAGCATCTGATCGTCAGCGAGGTAGGTGAGGAGCCCGATCACGGCCCCAGACAGCGCCGTGATGGCGACGCCCGCCAGCAGCATGACGGTGACCGAGGTGCCCCCCTCACGGGTGCCCAGCAAATAGACAAGGGTGGTGGTGAGCGCCCCGCCGAGGAAGGCGAGCAGGGGCAGCAGACCGAGGCCCAGCAGGCTCTGCAACTGCTGGCCGAGGGGGGCCAGCAGCACTATGGCCAGGGCGGCCCCGAGCGCCGCACCGCCGGAGACCCCTATGATGCCGGGGTCGGCCAGGGGGTTGCGAAACAGCCCCTGCATCACGGCGCCGCAGAGGCCGAGAATGCCCCCCACGGCGATGCACAGCAGGGTGCGTGGCAGGCGGATCTCCTGCACTATCAGCAGCTTGTGTGCTTCTATCCCGCTCTCTTTGCCGGCGAACAGCGCCTGCAGACTCTCGCCGAAGGAGAGCGACATGGGGCCGGTGGCGAGGGAGCCGACCAGCAGCAGGGCGAGCGTGCAGCCGGTGAGCGCGAGCAGCCAGGGCAGCGGCAGACGCATCATGAACCCTGCTTGATCCACTGGGCTATCTGGTTGGCCTGCTGCAAGGATCTCAGGCTGAGCCCCCCTTGCAGGGCGTGACCGTCGATGGCGTGGATGGCCCTGTTCTTGCCTGCCGGCGTGGCGGCCAGGGCCGGCACCTGGGCCAGCACGCTGTCGACGCTCTGGTATTGCTGCCAGTCACGACCGCTCACCAGCACCAGATCCGGCTGCAGTTCGATCAGGGATTCGGTGGAGACGGGCTTGTAGTCGTGCAAGCGGGCGACCGGGTTGACGCCGCCGGCCAGGGTCACCAGGGCGCTGGCGGTGGTATTGCCGCCGGCTATGCTGGTGGGCTGGCCCTTGTGCAGCAGCAGGAAGGCGACCCTGAGGGGTTTGTTCTGTTTCGCCTGGGCCGCCAGCTTGTCGCTCTGGACGGCGATCTCGGCCTTCAGCCTGGTGCCGGCGGCCTGATTGCCCAGCAAGCCGGCCAGGGCGTCGATCCGCTCGTTGAGGTTGGCCAGGGTGGGTGCCGTCGGCAGCACTGTCACCTCGACGCCGGCCCGGCGCAGCTGTTCCAGAGCCGGTGGCGGCCCCATCTCGTCGCTGCCGACCAGTCGGGTCGGGGCCAGGCTCAATATCCCTTCGGCAGCCAGGGCGCGGTGGTAGCCGACTCTCGGCAGCCCCTTGGGTTCAGGGCTGCTGACGTCGGTGGCAATCAGGCTCTGCTCGCCCCCCAGAGCCATAATGAGCTCTGTGGTGGCCGGGCCTATGCTGACGATACGTTCCTGCGCGACAGCAGGCAGAGAAAGGGCTGAACAGCCGAGCAGGCTGAGTGCGAGGGCAAAACGACGGCCCATGCGAACCTCCGAAGGGTGTATGAGAGTGGGATTGCCGCCGAGAATATCAAGCTCGTGAAAAAAATGCACTGATAATGAAAGCGATTATCAATTGCGTTAAGGGGGCCGCTTTATTACAGTATCCGCCGCGAGACCGAGTACCATCGCCAGATCATCCAGGGAGAACCGATGAGCATTGCACAACGCATTCATGCGCTGCTGGAACAAGATCCCAGCGCCCATCCTTCCAGCATCGCCACCGAGCTGGCCGTCAGCGAGTGGGAGGTGGTGCGCCACCTGCCCGCCGAGCTGATGACGCTGGTGCCGAGCGATCAGGCCGAAGCCCTGCTGGCGGATCTGGCCAGTTGGGGTCAGGTGACCACCATTGTGGAGTCCGACGGCTCCATCTTCGAGGTGAAGGCCCCCTTCCCCAAGGGCAAGACGGCCCGTGGCTACTATAACCTGATGGGTCGGGACGGCGAGATGCACGGCCACCTCAAGCTCGACAACGTGGTCGGCATTGCCCTGGTCAGCAAGCTGTTCATGGGCAAGGAGGGGCACTCCTTCCAGTTCTTCGGCCACAGCGGTCGCTGCATTTTCAAGATCTACCTGGGCCGTGACGAGCAGCGTCAGCTGCTGCCTGACCAGGTGGAGCGTTTCAAGGCCCTGCGCCACCAGTATCAAGAGGAAGTGAAAGCATGAGTGAACGTCAGGAGCGTCTGCAGAACCGTCTGCAACCGGAGATCCGCGAATTTCGTGACGGTTGCCGTACCCTGCAGCTTGCGACCGTGGATGGCGAAGGCAACCCCAATGCCAGCTACGCCCCCTTCGTGCTGCAGGAAGATGGCTACTATGTGCTGATCTCCGAGATAGCCCGCCATGCCCGCAACCTGCAACAGGTGCCCAAGGTCTCCCTGATGCTGATCGAGGACGAAACCGGCGCCCGCGAACTGTTCGCCCGCAAGCGACTCACCTTTGACGCGGTGGCCGAGGTGGTGGCGCGGGATGACGAGCGCTGGGGCAAGGCGATAGCTGCGCTGGAAGGGCGTTTCGGCGACATCGTCAAAGGGCTCTCCAACCTCAAGGACTTCGTGCTGTTTCGCCTCAAGCCCGAGCAGGGACTGTTCGTCAAGGGCTTCGGCCAGGCGTTCCGGGTCTCGGGTGACGAGCTGGTGGACTTCGTCCATCTGGTGGAAGGACACAAGCGCGTCGACAACGGCGCCGAATTGACCAGCGAGACGGACGCACCTGTCTGAGGCGCGAGGTCATGAGATGAAAAACGGGCAGCCTGGGCTGCCCGTTTTGTTACCTGTCCCCAATCGGGATCACTCCTGCCAGGAGGCCTTGTTGGGGAAGGCGTCGCGATCGGCCTGGGTGGCGGTCTCGTTGCACTCCCCCCGGATCTTCCAGGAGGTCTGGCTGAGGACTATGTAGCCGGTGCGGCAATAGTTGCGCGCCGTCAGCGTCTCGGTCAGTTGCTCGTCCTGCAGGGCCTCGCGGCGCTCCAGCAGGCTCTTGCTGTTGCGGCTCAGCCGGCTGTCATCCTCCTGCAACCGACTCGGCAGGACGTCGAGGGGCGCGGCTTCGAAGGTGAAGCGCTTGCTCCCCTCTTCGTTGATGTTGGTATGAAACAGGGGGGCCGGGCCGTCGGGCGTGGTGCCCGGCATTCCGGAGCAGGCCGTGATCGCCGGTAACAACAGCACAAGGGCAACGGCAGAGAATAGACGCACGCAAGACTCCAATCAGGTGATCACTTCAAGGCAGGCAGATTAGCACGCCAGCGCGGGTTGAGCCGCCTCGAGCAGCTGATCCGTGGTGAGCAGGGTTATGCGTCTGCCCTCGGGCAGGTCCAGACGCTGCCACATCCAGTTGTGGTGCTCGATGATCTGCTCGGCGCTCAGGTGGGGACGATCGGCTGTGGTGTGACCATCCTGCAACACCAGCACCTCAAAGCCATGGGCCGCGGCGCTGCGTACCGTGGTATCGACGCAAAAATCGGTGTTGCTGCCACAGAGGATCAGCCGGTCGACGGACTGCTCGGCCAACAGGAAGGCCAGCTCGGTCTCGAGGAAGCTGTCGCACGCCGTCTTGCGTACCCGGCTATCCCCCTTGGCGGGTTGCAGGGCCGGGTGCAGTTGCCAGCCCGGGGTACCGGGCTCCAGCTCGCCCCCTGGCAGCTCGTCATGCTGGATGTAGATGACCCGGCCATGATGCTGTCTGACGTGGGCCGCGGCCCGGTTGATGTTGGCCAGTACCTGTGGCTGTTGGTGATGGGTCGCTTTCATGACCCCTTGCTGCACATCGATGATCAATAACACGTCCATATTTTACCCGCCGTATCCTGGAAGATTAGGGTTGCAGCCACTGGCTGCAGTCACGGCTGCGGGATTGATGCAGCGCGCCCATATCTTGCTTCATTTCCGCTGCATTTAGCCAGCGTTCCGGCAGGGGGGCTATGTGCACCCGCACGTCGGCACTCCGTCCGGGGGCGGCCTTGCCATCCTGGGAGCCAGTCTCAGGCACCACCAGGGCGACTCTCAGCGCCGGATTGCGGCTGGCGATGCGGCTCGCGATACCCAGTCCCCCCTCCACGTGGAAGTTGCCGGCGATGTGCATGATGCGCCGGCCGGGATGCTGCTCGAGATAATCGACCATGCTCTCGGCCATGGTGTCGTCCCAGCTGGTCTGGGCGGCAAATCGGCGGGCATTGCCGTCCGCATCCCCATGATGCATGGAGGCCATGAACTTCTGACGATAGGGATCTTCCCCCAGGGTGAGCTCGCGGGCGAGCTGGCTGCGGCGGCTGGCAGGCAGCTTGTCGAGCCACTCGGGGCCCTCCTGACCGACACAGCTCACCAGCGGCTTGGGGGCATTGGCGGCGATCACCGTCAGCTGCTGCGCCTTGGCAAATTCCACCAGGGGGCGGTAGTCGCTCGGGTAGTTGGGCCAGGCATGGCCCTCGCGGATCAGCGTGGATTCGCCGATGCGCCCGGCCAGGTAGGCATCCAGCACCGGTTGATCGGCGCGGGTGAACTGCTCCATGGAGAGCACCAGGGCCCGGCCATCGACGCGCGACATGCCGGCAAGCTCTGCCAGCAGGTTTGCCTGCAACAGGTGCACGGCAGGGTGGCTGTGAAGCTCGCCCACCAGCACTATGTCGGCATCCCTGACCTTGTCCACCGCCTGGGCGAGGCTGAGGGGCCTGTCGTCCGTCCCCTCGCCAAGCTGGTAGTGATAGAGGGTCTGGGGAGGCTGGCTCTGCGGCGGGGTGGCACAGGCGGCCAGCAGCAGGGGCAGGGCGAGCAGGGGGAGTCGTCGAGTCATGGCATCTCACTCACAAAGGCAGAGATTGGCAAAGGTACAGCACCATACGATGGCAGCATGGCGAGCAGGAAAAAAGAGGCGCTAGTGTAAAACCGTTCAGAAGCAAAAGAAAATGAGAATGATTCACTTTATTATTGATCTTTGTCGCGAGCTGGGTAAGATGCCGTTCGGTTGATAATGATTCTCAATAAGGACTTTGCAGTGGCGCACAACAACACCCCCTCTCTGATTGCCCTCGCCGTGGCGGCCGGGCTGGTATCCCCTGCTTTCGCCGCAGACAAGAAAACGGATGAAGTCATGGTCGTCAGCGGCTCCCGCATGGAGCAGAAGCTGGAAGACGTCTCCGGCCCCATCGCCGTCATCACCTCGGAGCAGATCGAAGAGCAGGTCGTCAGCAATGTCGCCGATCTGTTCCGTTATGAGCCGGGTGTGAGCGTGCAGGGGGGGGCGGGGGATGCCCAGACCTTCACCATTCGCGGCATGAGCGAGAACCGGGTCAAGGTGGTGCAGGACGGGGTGCGCCAGAACGACGCCTACAAGAATGGCGGTGTGGGCCAGACCTACTTCGACACCGACATGATCAAGCAGGTGGAAGTGGCCAAGGGGCCGGCGTCCGCGGCCTACGGCTCCGATGCCCTGGGGGGCGTCATCGCCATCACCACCAAGGATGCCGGCGACTTCCTCAAGGGGAAGGACAGCTACCTGGACGCGACTACCGGCTATGCCTCCAGCAGCCACCAGAAGATGGCCGGCATCACGGGAGCGCTGCGCAGCGGCGAGTTCGAAAACCTGTTGCGCTACACCTGGCGCGACGGCGGGGTGACCCAGAACTACGACAGCGACAAGGACGAGTTCGACATCGTCAGCCAGGCGGTGCTGCTCAAGAGCAAGTGGAACCTCTCCGATGATCAGTTCCTGAAGCTGACGGTCGACTACTTCACCGAGGGGCAGGATCCGGATGCCATCGATCTGACCAAGGCGGGCTCCGTCTTCAATCAGCCGATCACCGATAAAGACACCGACAACCTCTCCCTGGTGCTGGATCACGGCCTGGCCCTGAACGCCCCCTGGGCGGATCGGGTGGACAGCAAGATTTACTACACCCGCACCAAGCAGACCCTGGATCAGTACGCCTCCTCCAAGTATCCGGTCAACCCGCGCAACCCCTATGTGACCAAGAACTCCCTGGATCACAACGGCTTCGAGCAGGAGAGTCTGGGGGCCCAGGTGAAGTTCAGCAAGGCGCTCGCCAGCCAGCGCCTTGCCTGGGGTGTGGAGTATGAGCACACCGACAACGAGCGTACCCGTTTCAAGGCGCCGACCGTACCGGGCGACTTCGTCGGTTACAGCGAGCTGAGCTTCCCGTCCACTACCAGCGAGCGCAGCGCGCTCTGGGCCTTCGACGAGATCAAGTTTGGCGAGCGCTGGGTGCTGACCCCGGGTGCCCGTTACGACTACTACAAGATGACCCCGGACGAGGATCCCGCCTACACCGGCGAGAACATGCAGAAGATCTCCGAAGGGGAGTTCTCTCCCAAGCTGGGGCTGGTGTTCAAGGCACACGAGGCGGCCAACCTGTTCGCCCAGTACAGCCACGGCTTCAAGGCGCCCATGTATGACAACGCCTTCTCCACCCTGAACCACCAGGCCTACGGCTATCGCATCGAGCCGAACCCTAACCTCAAGCCCGAGAGCAGCGACGGCATCGATCTCGGGGTGCGCGGCAGCAGCGGCGGCTTCAGCTACGAGGTGGCGACCTTCTACAACCAGTTTGACGACTTCATCGAGCTGACCGCCGTGGGGACCGAAGGGCGCACCGCCATCTATCAGTACCAGAACCTGGACAAGGCGACCACCAAGGGGGCCGAGGTCAAGGCGGACTACTGGCTGAACGAGCTGGTGAACGTCTGGGGCAACCTGGCCTACATCGAGGGCAAGGACGGCGACGGCAACTACATCAACAGCCTGAGCCCGTTCAACGGCAGCCTTGGGGTGCGTCTGGAGCAGCCGAACTGGAACATCAACACCGCCCTGCGCTTCGCCGACGACATGGACAAGGTGGGCAAGGACGCCAGA
This sequence comes from Aeromonas genomosp. paramedia, assembly GCF_023093515.1. NCBI lineage: Bacteria > Pseudomonadati > Pseudomonadota > Gammaproteobacteria > Aeromonadales > Aeromonadaceae > Aeromonas > Aeromonas genomosp. paramedia. The sequence goes on along the minus strand of NZ_JAAROG010000019.1, from coordinate 57,284 downwards.
GGTAACGACAACATCAAGAGCGCCGGCTGGGGCGTGGTGGATATCTACGCCCAGTTCAAGCCGATGCAGGATCTGCAGCTCAACGTCGGCGTCTTCAACCTGTTTGACAAGGAGTACGTGAGCTACGAGAGCATCACGGGCCTTGCCGCCAGCTCGGACACCAGCAACCAGACCGAGCCGGGTCGCAACCTGAGCGCAAGGGTCAAGTACGTGTTCTGATACTTGCCAGTGACGATGATGAAGGGGCCCTTGGGCCCCTTCTCTGCGTCTGGCGGCCCAAACCGGCCCCAAAAAGAAACCCGCCAGGGGCGGGTGTAAGGATTGCAACACTCATCAGGAAGCGGTGTTATCCAGATAGACAGGGGGATGTGACAAAGGTTCAACTTTATTGATATTTATCGTTTTTATCTCCCCCTTGCCCCTGGGGATCCCCGCGCCAAAATCGGTTATCATTTGTGCCCCTTGTCCCGCTGCCGAGCCCCTATGCCCGCCTTCTCCTGGTTAGCCCTGTTCTTTGGCGCCTTCTACTTCGTCTACGGCGCCTATCTGCCGTTCTGGTCCCTGTGGCTCGAGGGCATAGGGGTGAGCGCCGAGCAGATAGGCTTGCTGCTGGGGGTCGGCATGGCCATCCGTTTTGCCGGCAACCTGATGGTGATGGGACGGGTCAAGGGGGCCGGTCAGTTGTTGCCCGTCACCCGGCTGCTCTGCCTGCTGAGCCTGCTGGCGTTTCTGGGCTTCTACCTCAGCCACAGCCTCTGGTGGCTGGTGCTGCTGACCCTGGTGGCGAACTTCATCTACCCGACCCTGATGCCCATGGGGGAGGCGCTCGCCACCCGCATGGTGGTGCAGACGCACCTCGACTATGGCAAGGTGAGGCTGTGCGGCTCCTTCGCCTTTATCGCCGCCTCCACCCTGGTGGGGGCTCTGGTGAGCAACTTCGGCAGCGACTGGGTGCTGCACACCATGGTGGCGGGACTGCTGGCCATGCTGGCGCTGAGCGCGCTGCCGCTGCGGCCGCAGCCCCAGGAGCTCAAGGGGGAGCGGGCCCGGGCTTCCCTGCTCGTCACCCTCAAGTCAGCGCCGGTGCGCCGCTTCCTGCTCATTACCGCCCTGCTACAGGGCAGCCATGCCGCCTACTACGGCTTCAGCGCCATGTACTGGAAGGGGGCGGGTTACAGCGGCACCCTGATCGGCTACCTGTGGGCCCTGGGGGTGGTGGCGGAGATCGCCATGTTTGCCGCGGACAAGCGCTTCTTTCACCGCTTCGGGGCCCAGACCCTGTTTCTGGTGGGGGCCGTCGGCTGCGTGGTGCGCTGGGTGTTGCTCGGCGCCTCTACCGAGCTGGCGGTGCTGGTGCTGGGTCAGCTGCTGCACGGGGTCACCTTCTGCATCAGCCACCTCGGCGCCGTGCGCTTCATGACCCGCCAGCTGCCCGCCGAGCAGCAGATCCCCACCCAGGCGCTCTATGCGGCGCTCGGCCTCGGCATGACGGTGGCGGCCCTGATGGCGATCTGCGGTGTGCTGTTCGAGCCGCTCGGTGGGGGCATCTTCTTCATCATGGTGCTGGTGGTGCTGCCGGTCTTCGTCCTGCGGCTGCGCGGGGAGCATGAGGGCGCCGCCGCCTGAGCGGGCACACTCAATGACGGTTGCCCGTCGGCACGCTGAGCCGGCGCGGCGCTCAACACATCTGAACAAGGGAAGAATGTAGATGCACCAAGGATGGCTGCTGATCGGGTTGTCGCTCGCCTATCTGGGCTTGCTGTTCCTCATCGCCTATGTGGCGGACAAGAGCAAGCGCCGTCGGCTCAAGGGCCAGCCCCTGCTCTACAGCCTGTCGCTCGCCGTCTATTGCACCTCCTGGACCTTCTTCGGCACAGTGGGGCAGGCGAGCGAATCCCCCTGGTCGCCTGTGCCCATCTATCTTGGCCCCATGCTGGTGTTCCTGTTTGGCTGGCGCCTGCTGGCCCGCCTCATCCTGGTGGCCAAGCGCGAGCACATCACCTCCATCGCCGACTTCATCGCCGCCCGCTATGGCAAGTCCCAGCGTCTGGCCATGGTGATCAGCCTGATCGCCGTCATGGGGATACTTCCCTACCTGGTGCTGCAGCTCAAGGCCATCGTCACCGGGCTGGATCTGCTGATGGCCAACTCGGTGCCGGCGGGGCCCACGGGCAACACGGCCGAGCTGGCCCTCGGCGTCGCCCTGTTGCTGGCCCTGTTCAGCATACTGTTCGGCACCCGCAACCTGGACGCCACCGAGCACCACCGCGGCATGGTGGTCGCCATCGCCTTCGAGTCCGTGGTCAAGCTGCTCGCCTTCATGGCGGTGGGGGGCTTCGCGCTCTGGCTCATCATCGCTAGGCCGAGCGAGGCCCGCACCCTGGTGGCCGGGGACTTTCTCGATGCGGTGGTGGCGGTGTCGCCGGGCAGCCTGCTGGAGCTCGCCATCTATACCCTGGTGGCCATGTGCGCCGTCATCTGCCTGCCGCGCCAGTTCCACGTGACTGTGGTGGAGAACAACCAGGGCCAGGATCTGCACTGGGCGCGCTGGCTGTTCCCGCTCTACCTGTTCCTGATGGGGCTCTTCATCTGGCCGCTGGCGCTGGCGGGCAAGCAGTGGGTGGGGGCCGACATGGCCTCGGACACCTATGTCATCAGCCTGCCCATGTCGCTGGGCTTCGACGGCATGGCGATGCTGGCGTTTCTTGGCGGCACCTCGGCGGCCACCGGCATGGTGATCGTCTGCACCATAGCCCTGGCCATCATGGTCAGCAACGATCTGGTGCTGCCGGTGCTGCTGCGCCGCTTCTGGCAGCAGGGGCGGGATGAGCGGCTGATGCGGCTGCTGCTGCAGGTGCGCCGGGGCGCCATACTGCTGATCCTGCTGGCGGCCTGGGTGCTCTATCTCTGGCTCGGGGATCTCACCAGCCTGTCGCGCATCGGCTACCTGTCGTTCGGCGCCGTGGCCCAGTTCGCCCCGGCCCTGCTGCTCGGCCTCTACTGGCGGCACGGCAACCGCAAGGGGGTCTATCTCGGGCTCGCCCTCGGGGTCAGCCTCTGGTTCGTGACCCTGCTGGCCGAGAGCGGCCTGCTGGCGGGCTCGCCGCTGGAGGCGCTGCTGGCCCCCCCCGACTGGCCCGCCTTTCGCGAGCTGAGCCTGGGGGCCTGGTGCATCTTCCTGAGCCTGTTGCTCAACCTGCTCGGCTACGTGGCGGGATCCCTGCTGTCGCGGGCGGCGGTGAGCGAGCGGCTGCAGGCCGCCAACTTCGTCGGCAAGCCGAGCCGGGATACCACGGCGCTCTACCAGGCGCGGGTCTCGGTCAAGGAGCTGGAGATGCTGGCGGCCCGCTTCGTCGGCTCGAGCCGGGTCAAGCGCGCCTTCGGCCGCTTCGCCGGCGAGCGCGGCGGCACCCTGGCGCCCCAGATGCAGGCGTCGGCCGATCTGATTGCCCACACCGAGCGGTTGCTGGCGGGGGTATTTGGCACCTCGTCCGCCCGGCTGGTGCTGGCCTCTGCCCTGCAGGGGCGCAACATGCAGCTCGAGGAGATAGCCACCATAGTGGACGAGGCCTCGGACGTGTTCCGCTTCAACCGCGGCCTGCTGCAGGGTGCCATAGAGCACATGGGGCAGGGGATCTCTGTGGTGGACAGGGAGCTCAAGCTGGTGGCCTGGAACCGGCGCTACATAGAGCTGTTCCACTATCCGCACGGGCTCATCCAGGTGGGGCGATCCATCGAGGAGATCATCCGCTACAACGCCGGGCAGGGGCTCTGCGGCCCAGGGGACATAGAGGCCCAGGTGGCGCGCCGGGTCGCCTTCATGAAGCGGGGCAGCCCCCATGTCTCGGCGCGGGAGCGACCGGACGGCCGGGTGATAGAGATGCAGGGCAATCCCATGCCGGCGGGGGGCTTCGTGATGACCTTCACCGACATCACCCCCTTCCGGGCGGCGGAGCGGGTGCTGCGGGAAGCGAACGAGCACCTGGAGGCGAGGGTGGCCGAGCGTACCCACGAACTCTCCGAGCTCAACCGCCAGCTGCTGCTGGTGAACCAGCAGGTGGAGCGGGCGAACCACTCCAAGAGCCGCTTCCTGGCGGCGGTGAGCCACGATCTGACCCAGCCGCTGAACGCGGCCAAGCTGTTTACCTCCTCCCTGCTGGAGATGCTGCCGCAGGGAGGGGAGCAGGCGGCGGAGCAGGTCCGCATCGCCCGCCACATCGACGATGCCCTAGGGGCGACCGAGGATCTCATCACGGATCTGCTGGACATCTCGCGCCTCGAGGCGGGCAAGTTCAAGGCGAAGAAGCTCGATTTCGCCCTGAGCGACGTGCTGGGCAACCTCAAGGCGGAGTTCGGGGTGCTGGCCCAGGCGGGAGAGATCCAGTTCTCCGTGGTGGAGAGCCGCCTCGCGGTCTACAGCGACGTGCGCCTGCTGCGCCGGGTGTTGCAGAACTTCCTCACCAATGCGTTCCGTTACAACCCGGGCGGCCGGGTGCTGCTCGGCTGCCGCCGCCTGGGGGACAAGGTGCGCGTCGAGGTGTGGGACAATGGCCCCGGCATTCCGCTGGACAAGCAGGAGGCGATCTTCGACGAGTTCTCCCGCCTCGATCACTCCCGCACCGCCAGGGAGCAGGGACTTGGCCTCGGGCTCGCCATCGCCCGCGGCATCTCCCAGGTGCTGGGACATCAGCTCTCCCTGCGCAGCTGGCCCGGGGCGGGGTCTGTGTTTTCCATCACCCTCAACCTCGCGACCCGGCCGGTGACGCCGAGCCAGCTGGCGGCCCCCGTGGTGCGGGACAGCCAGCTCGAAGGGATCCGGGTGCTCTGCATCGACAACGAGGAGGACATCCTCATCGCCATGGCCTCCCTGCTGGGACGCTGGGGCTGCGAGGTGCGCTGCGCCCAGAGCCTGGAGCAGGCAGAGGAGATCATAGGGGCCGGTTTCCTGCCCCGGCTGGTGCTCTCCGACTACCACCTGGATGACGGCAAGACCGGGCTGCAGGCGCTGCACATGATCCGGCTGGCCCATGGCAACGACATAGGCGGCATCATCATCAGCGCGGATCGCAAGAGCGAGCTGCAGACCCAGATCCGCGAGCACGGCTTTGGCTACGTCAGCAAGCCGGTCAAACCCCTCAAGCTGCGGGCGCTGATGAACAGCCTGCTGCTGCCAATACAGTGACAGCCTTCACACAATCAAGCATTGTTTGGCAAGTTCGGGAGCTGTCATCAGGCGCCAGCATCACCGATGTTGGCGCCAGCTTGCCGGCATGTTCGCGAACAATCTGGAAAATGAGTCCTATTCGCTGTCATTTTTACTAGGTAGCGCCGCCTCCGACTCCCTCCTATAGTCATTCGGCGATTATTTTTGTCGCAAATCAAGTTGTGCAAAAAGGCAAACCGGACGAAAGTCCGGGACGCAAAGCCTCCGGTCTAAGGGTCAAAGTACCTAGGATAGCGGGGTCACCACAGGTTGTATCGTCCATGGGCCAAGCCATGGTGGCGATGATGTCTGCGTTACCTGGCAGGTTGCGTTGCCTTTTTCGTTGTTAATTCCAATAACGAAATAAGGAAGTTCAAATATGTTAAGTCCAAAACTTTCCCTGCTGGCGCTCCTGGTCGGGGGATTCTGTGCTACCTCCGCCTTCGCCGCTGCCCCGGGCAAACCCACCATAGGCTCGGGCCCCACCAAGTTCGCCATCGTCGAAGTCAATCAATCCGCCTCGGCCTACAACCAGCTGGTGACAGTCCACAAGGATGGCGCCCCGGTCAGCGTGACCTGGAACCTCTGGTCCGGTGACGTCGGTCAGACCGCCAAGGTGCTGCTCGATGGCCAGGAGGTGTGGTCAGGCCCCGCTTCCGCCGCGGGTACCGCCAACTTCAAGGTGACCAAGGGGGGCCGCTACCAGATGCAGGTGGCCCTGTGCAACGCCGACGGCTGCACCCTCTCCGACAAGAAGGAGCTGATGGTCGCCGATACCGACGGCAGCCACCTGGCGCCGCTCAATGCGCCGCTCAAGGAGAACAACAAGCCCTACGCCAACAAGTCCGGCAAGGTGGTGGGGGCTTATTACGTGGAGTGGGGTGTCTACGGTCGCAAGTTCACCGTGGACAAGATCCCGGCCCAGAACCTGACCCACATTCTCTACGGCTTCACCCCCATCTGTGGCGGCAACGGCATCAACGACAGCCTCAAAGAGATCTCCGGCAGCTTCGAGGCGCTGCAGCGCTCCTGTGCCGGTCGTGAGGACTTCAAGGTCTCCATCCACGATCCCTGGGCGGCGATCCAGATGTCCCAGGGCAACCTCAGTGCCTGGGATGAACCCTACAAGGGCAACTTCGGCAACCTGATGGCCCTCAAGCAGGCCCATCCTGACCTCAAGATACTGCCGTCGGTCGGGGGCTGGACCCTTTCCGACCCCTTCTACTTCCTGGGGGACAAGAGCAAGCGCGACACCTTCGTCGCCTCGGTCAAGGAGTTCCTGCAGACCTGGAAATTCTTCGACGGGGTGGACATCGACTGGGAGTTCCCGGGTGGCCAGGGTGCCAACCCCAGCCTGGGCGGTCCGAACGATGGTGCCACCTATGTGGTGCTGATGCAGGAGCTGCGCGCCATGCTCGACGAGCTGGAAGCCGAGACCGGCCGCCAGTATGAGCTCACCTCGGCCATCAGCGCCGGCGGTGACAAGATTGCCAAGGTCGATTATCAGGCTGCCCAGCAGTACATGGACCACATCTTCCTGATGAGCTACGACTTCAGCGGCGCCTTCGACCTGCAGAATCTGGCCCACCAGACCAACCTCTTTGCCTCAAGCTGGGATCCGGCCACCAAGTACACCACCGACAAGGGCGTCAAGGCGCTGCTGGGTCAGGGGGTGACACCGGGCAAGATAGTGGTGGGGGCGGCCATGTATGGCCGTGGCTGGACCGGGGTGAAGAACTACCAGGCCGGCAATCCCTTCACCGGCACCGCGACCGGGCCGGTCAGCGGCACCTGGGAAAACGGCGTGGTGGATTATCGCGACATCGTCAACAACCGCATGGGCGCAGGCTGGGAGCAGGGCTATGACGAGTCGGCCGAGGCCCCCTATGTGTTCAAGGCCAGCAGCGGCGATCTCATCAGCTTCGACAACGATCGCTCGGTCAAGGCCAAGGGGCAGTACGTGCTGGCGAACCAGCTCGGCGGCTTGTTCGCCTGGGAGATAGACGCGGACAACGGCGACATCCTCAACGCCATGCACGAGGGACTGGGCCACGGCGAGGGTAGTCTGCCGCCGGTCAACAAGCCGCCGGTGGCCAATGCCGGCAGCGATCTGAGCGTCACAGGCCCGGCCGAGGTGACCCTCAACGGCAGCGCCTCCCACGATCCGGAAAGCGGCGCGCTGACCTACAGCTGGAAGCAGGTCTCCGGGCCCCAGGCCAGCCTGCTGGATGCCACCCAGGCCAAGGCCCGGGTGGTGCTGGACGCCGCCACTACCGACATCAATCTGGTGTTCGAGCTGACTGTGACCGACGATCACAACCTCAGTGCCAAGGATCAGGTGGTGGTGACCAACAAGGCGCCGCAGCCGAACCTGCCCCCCGTGGTCAGCGTACCGGCCAGTGCCACCGTCGAGTCCGGCAAGCAGGTGACCATCAAGGCCACGGCGTCCGATCCGAACGGTGATGCCCTGAGCTACCAGTGGAGCCTGCCAGCGGGGCTCACCGCCACCGGTCAGGACAGCGCGACCCTGGTGGTCACGGGCCCGAACGTCACCAGCGACACTGTCTATGACCTGAGTCTGGTGGTGACCGACGGGGCGCTGGATGCCAGTGCCGGCACCCGCCTGACCGTCAAGCCAGCCAGTACAGGTGGCGGCTGTGAGGCAACCGATCCGGATGCGGCCAACTGGCCAGCCTGGAGTGCCAGCACCGTCTACAACACCAATGACAAGGTGAGCCACAACCAGCTGGTGTGGCAGGCCAAGTACTGGACCCAGGGCAACGAGCCAAGCCAGAGCGCCGATCAGTGGAAGCTGGTGAGCCAGGTGCAGCTCGGCTGGAATGCCTCAGTGGCCTACAACGCCGGTGATCTCACCAACCACAACGGTCGCAAGTGGAAGGCCCAGTACTGGACCAAGGGCGATGAGCCCGGCAAGGCCGCCGTCTGGGTGGATCAGGGGGCTGCCAGCTGCAACTGATGGTCATAAGGAGTGGGGCCTTGGCCCCACTCCTTTTTCCTGTGGCGCTTTGCGGGCTGACCTCGGCCTGGGGCGGATAAACCGCCAGCCATGGCCATCGGCGCCAGTCTTTGCTAGGGAATTAATCATTTCACCCGAAGTTGAAAAAAATATTTTCATCTTGAAAACGCTTTCAATGGAGTGAGTTGGATGGTTGACATCCGCTCTCACGCCGAGCTTAACCCTGCCTTCAGGGATATTTCCTGATAGAACACCAAGTCAGGATCCCGCTCTGCCATTTGCAGTGACTGCGGCTATGGAGAATAATCGCGGCGCACTACTGATTAATTTGTGTATAAGGGCAAACCGGTTGAAAGGCCGGGACGCAAAGCTTCCGGTCTAAGGATCCATGATCTAGGACAGCGGGGCCGCCACAGGTCGTATCGATCCTCTGCCAAGGGGAGATCTTGCACCATCTGCTGGTTACGTCGTCCTTATCGTATTGACTAATAACGAAAAAGGATTATTCGCCATGCAAAGTCCACCCCTTCTTACTGCCGACCTGTCTGGTTGGCTCCCTGCTTGCCTTCCCCCTTCGTGTCACCGCGCCAGGCAAACCCCGCCTAGGCTGGGGTGAAACCAACTTCGCCATCACCGGGCTCAACCCGCCCGCTCACGCCCTGCCGCTCAGGGTGAGCGCCGTCAGTGGCGGCAGGAGAAGAGGGTCGAACCCTGTGCTCATGTCAACTCAATAACAACGATGTGCCTGCCACCGACGCAGGCGCCAAAAATAGGGACATCACGGAATGCAGATGAAAAAAAACAAGGTAAATCTGGCGATGCAGGGGGGCATGCTCGCCCTGCTGGCCGCAGGGGCGGTGCCGCAGACGCTGGCCCAGCAGAGCAGTACCACCGGGGAGTTTCGCAAGGACAACAGTGAGCCCAGGATTTACAGTCAGGAGGGCATGGTCAACAACTTTGCCCAGCAGTTGCCGCTCGGCGCGACCTTTGCCCCCTTGCTGACGGCCTGGGACGTGGAGGATGGGGACATCACAGCCCGCCTCACTCAGGTGAGCGGGGTCAATACCCAGGTACCGGGCAGCTATGTGGCCCAGTACCAGGTCAAGGACGATGGCCTGCCTGACGTGGATGGCTTCAAGGGCTGGGTCGGCAGCACCGTCACCTTCTCGCTGCCGGTGACAGTCTACGATCCGGCCGAGGGGATCCCGGCGCGGGCCATCCCTTTTGGCGAGCTATGGGATGAGGGCACCGTCGTCCAGACCAACCTCTACCTGCCCATCGGCGGATCCCTGAGCCGCGACTTTCGTGTCGAGGCCGGGGAGCTGCCTCTCATCGGCGACGAGCTCACTCTCACCGCCTTCCGGCTGCAAGAGGGTCACTGGGGCGGCAACAACCGCCAGTTCGCCATTCTGGTGATCGACAATGAGGATGACATAGTCGTCTATGACGGCGCCGCCACTTTCAGCGGTGGTCGCATGATCCCAGCCACCCCAGTCACCATAAAGAAGGCGCGGGACTACAGCTTCACTCTGCGCTATCTGGCAGGGGCCGACCAACAAGGGTTTCGCAAGAACGAGGCAGGCCAGCTCTGGCTGGTAGCCGAGGGAGAACAGCGCCAGTCACTCTATCCCTATGCCCAGGTACTGCCGGACCCCGCTAACAAGCTGGCCTACGATCCCGGCCTGAGCCGCCCGCTCAAGGAGAAGCTGCTGAGCAGCGCAGGGGGCGAGGAGGTGCTCCATGTCCGCAAGCTGGCCGGTGGCGAGACGCTCAGTTATGCCATCGCCGACCCGGCATTGGCGACTCTCCAGGTACTACCGGCGCAAGGTCAGGATCGGCTGGTGCTCTCCGGCCTCGCCCAGGGGGAGACCAACCTGGAGATCCGTGCCGGCGGCGAGCTGGTGGATCTCGTTCGCCTGATAGTCACTGTGCCCAAGGAGCTGAGCCTCTCCTACAGCTACATCGCCTTCCCCGGCGAGACCAAGACTCACCTGTGGGATGACGGTGCCCTGATCCAGAACGAGATAGCCCGCCGCTACGCCCCCTACAACCTCAGCCTGAAGTGGGTGGACAACGGGGTGTTGGTGCACGAGTGGGACAAGGATGGCGATGGCGAGTCCTACGAGGCGGATCGCGCTGAGCGGGAGGCCCCCTTCGATGAGGGTTGGATCCCGGATCGGGAACAGGTTTTCTCCAACCTCTATGTACTCCGCGCCTACAAGGATCCAGCGCGGGCTTGCTCCGGTTCGGGCGGCGGCTCTTCCACCGGCATGGGGGCACTGGACGCACCGCCCCGCGAAGGACACCGCGCGGCCTGCCCTGGCAACGCCACCGAGTTTGGCCAGGCGATGACCCTGGCACATGAGCTGGGCCACAACCTGGGTCTGTGGCACATGAGTAACACAGACACCAACGGCAGCGGCAACCTCATGTATGTCGGCCGCAAGGAAGGGGTCTTCTTCGCCCCCCAGTGGCGCACCATGCACCAGACCCTTGAGGCCAGAATAGCGGCCGGTGATGCGGGGGTCAGCGAGGCGAGTGGCGAGCCTGAGTCGCCTCCGCCAGCTACCAACCAGCCCCCCCTGGCCAATGCCGGTGGCGATATGCGTACCACTGGCCCGGCCGAGCTGGTGCTCGACGGTGCCGATTCCCGGGATCCGGAGAACGGTGCCCTGCGCTACCAATGGCGCCAGGTCGGCGGTCCGCAGGCTTCCCTGAGGGATGCGGAGCAGGCACGAGCCAGGCTGAGTCTGGGCACGGTCGCCCAGGATACCCAGCTGACGTTCGAGCTCACCGTCACCGATGAGCAGGGGTTGGCAGGCGTGGACCGCGTGGTGGTGACCCACCAGGCACCACCGCCCAACCAGCCACCCGTGCTGACCGCGCTGGCTCCCGCCTCGGTGCCGTCGGGCATGCAGGTGAGCTTCACCGCCAGCGCCACCGACCCCGATGGGGATGCGCTCAGCTACCAGTGGACGGTGCCGGCCGGCCTGACCGCCAGCGGCCAGAGCAGCAAGACCCTGGTGGTGACAGGCCCCAACGTGGTGGCCAGCACGGATTACGATCTGACTGTCACCGTGACCGATGGCGCCCAGAATGCCCAGGGCCAGACCCGGCTCACCGTCACCCCGGCAAGCGGTGGTGAATGCAGTGCCACCGATCCGGACGCGGCCTACTGGCCGGCCTGGAGCGCCAGCACCGTCTACAACACCGATACCAAAGTGAGCCACCACCAGCTGGTCTGGCAGGCCAGGTACTGGAACCAGGGCAACGAGCCGAGCCAGACGGCGGATCAGTGGAAGCTGGTGAGCCAGGTACAGCTCGGCTGGCATGCCGCCGTGGCCTACAGCGCCGGTGAGCTCGCCAACCACAAGGGACGCAAGTGGCAGGCCCGCTACTGGACCAAGGGCAACGAGCCCGGCAAGCACGATGTCTGGCTGGATCAGGGGGCCGCCAGCTGCAACCTATGACCATCAGGAAGGGGGCCCCGGGGCCCCATTCCTTTTTCCATTCCTGTTTCAGCCTGCGGTGATGCCGCTGTGCGGCAACCAGAACCGAGGCTCAGGTCGGGTGGTAGTACCTGGCCCCCGACGCCCATTTTGTAATGATTCCTGCAACAGGGCATGTGGACATGCCCACCACAACGAGAACCATAACAATGACAAAAACACAGTTAGCCAGCCTCATCATGGCCGCTCTGGCGAGCGGCCCCCTGTTGGCTGCCGTTCAGGCACCCACCTCCTTGCCCTTCAATACCCAGCCACCGACCAACGATCTGCAAGGATCCCTGGCGGCGCAGGTTCAATTCGCCCAGAGCCAGATCCTGCCAGCCCATGTCGCCGAAGGGGACAGCCAGCCCAGGCTGACCGCCCTGCGCAAGAGCCTGCTGCTGGTCAGGCCGCTGCAAGCCGAGACCGGCGTGCCCATGACGGTGACGGCGCGAGATGGCGCCGGGCAGACCCTCGGGACGCTTAGCCTCAACCCGCCCGAGCAGCTGCCGAAGACGGCTTATTACCTCGATGGTTCGCCGGAAGAGGGGGTCGACTTCACCCCGGCGGCGGGAACCATCAATGTCATCAGCAGCAGTGCCGAGCTGGCCCGGCTGGATGATGCCACGGCGAGCTTGCTGCGGGATCGCCTGGGACAGCATGCCCTGGTGGAGGTGAAGACCGCCGATGGCCGATGGGTCAGGGATATCTATCTGCCGGAGGGGGCCGCACTGGAAGGCAAGATGGTGCGTGCGAGTTCCAATGCCGGTTACAACTCGACGGTGCGCTACAGCGGCCGCCAGGTGACGCTCTCCCGCGGTCAGACCCTGCAGTTCAAGTTCGTCGGGGGTCAGTGGATCCGTGACGGGGAGCTCGAGAACAACGGCATCCGCTATGCGACCGACGCCTGGAGCGTGGTGCTGCCGGCGGAGTGGATCCGGCCAGGCCTGAGTCTGCAGTTCAATCAGGGAAGCCTCGGCGGCGAGCTCACGGATCTCGCCATCGGTGCCCCGAGCGAGCTGCTTATCCACACCATAGATCTTGGCATGCTGACCACCCCCCGGGATCAGTTTGCCTTCGCCAGGGATCCCGAAGCCCATCGCGAGTACTTCCAGACGGTGCCGACCAGCCGGCTGATCGTCAGCCAGTATGCTCCCCTGTCGCTGCCGGAGGTGATGCTGCCAAACGGTACCCTGCTCACCGACTTCGATCCCGGCCAGGGGGGCTGGCACGAGGGCACCATGCGCCAGCGCATCGGCAAGGAGCTGATCTCCCACGGGATAGACAATGCGAACTATGGCATCAACAGCACGGCCGGCGAGGGGGAGAGCAGCCATCCCTATGTGGTGGCCCAGCTGGCGGCCCATAACAGCCGTGGCAAGTACGCCAACGGCATCCAGGTGCACGGCGGGTCGGGCGGGGGCGGCATCGTCACCCTCGACAGCTCCCTTGGCAACGAGTTCAGCCACGAGGTGGGCCACAACTATGGTCTCGGCCACTATGTCGGCGGCTTCCAGGGCTCGGTGCACCGCAGCGCCGAGGCGGTCAATTCGAGCTGGGGCTGGGACGGGGATCGCAATCGCTTCATTCCCAACTTCGGCGCCGCCCGCAGCGGCCAGAGCGCCTGTCTCGACGGTCAGTGCCAGGCGCCTTTCGAGGGCCACCCGTTCGGTTTCGATGCCATGGCGGGTGGCTCGCCCTTCTCCGGCTTCAACCGCTTCACCCTCTACACCCCGAACTCGGCCGCCATCATCCAGCGCTTCCTCGAGAGCAAGGCGGTGTTCGATGCCGCTTCCCCGACCGGATTCAGCAAGTGGGATGCCGCCACCGCCACCATGGTGCCCTACCAGCACAGGGTGGAGCAGCTGGAGCAGATAAATGCGCCCATCAAGGATCTGGGCGAGGCGACGCTGGCGGCCCTGCTGGCGGAGTATGATCTGGTCAAGGTAGCCATGTGGGACGGCAACTGGACGCGCAACATCCAGGCGCCCCCTGCCGGAGCCGGGAATGCGGGGCGCATTCTGACCGTGGAGCACGGTGCCGGCTACAACAGCATCCTCTTCATCAACGGCCAGCAGATCACCGTCTCCCGTGGTTTCAAGAAGAGCTACACCTCGGACGGCAGCCGCTGGCACGAAGGACCTGTGGTGGATACTCGGGCGGCACGCAAGCCGCAGGTATTCGGGGTGCCGGTGACGACCCTGGTGGGCTATTACGATCCTCGCGGGCTGTTGCCGAGCTACCTCTATCCGGCCCTGCACGGTGCTTACGGCTTCGGCTATGGGGATGACGGCGAGCGGATCGGGGCGGGGGATTGCCAGCTGCAGGTGGAGACCCGGGAGGGCTTGCTGCACTTCCGGCTGGCCAATCACCGGCTCAATGCCGGCGTGATGAACAAGTTCCATGTCAATGTGCCCACGGCCAGCGAGCCACGGGGCGCCGCCGTGATCTGCGCCGCCGGGACCCAGGTTCAGAGGGCCATCTCGGCGCCGGCAGTGGATCTCTCCTTCACCGTCAACGGGCGCCCGCTCGAGTAAGGGGGGCGCGCCTTCATTGCCGGGGGAGAGGACATCGCCATTGGCGAAGAAGCAAAAAAAAAGGCCCGTATGGGCCTTTTTTTCATGGAAATCAGAGGGGTTTTTGCCACAGGCTCAACAGCAGATCCTGTTCAAGCTCGTCCGGCCCCTGGTGGGTGAAGGCGTGACGCTGCTCACCGCCGGCACGCCAGCCGAGGCGACTGGTTTCCAGCACATGGGCGCGCAGAGCCTGATCCATGGTCATGGAGAACTGGCAGCGTTGCCGCTCAACGGGGACTAGCCCGGCCAGGGCTGGCCAGCTGAGGGGGTGCTCCATGCTCACCGGGTTGAGGCTGACCCTCAGCTGCCACTGGTGGCGCGGGCCGGGTTGCAGGTGGAGCAGGTAGCCGCCCGGGGTCAGCAGGCTGACCAGCAGCTCTGTCTTGATCTTGAGGTCGTTGACCAGCAGCACCTGGGCGGAGCCGGTCAGCAGCGGTGCCTTGGCCGGATCGGCGATGACGAAATGGCCGTCGGGTTGTGCCTTGTTGGCGGCGAAGATGGCGTTCTTGGCCAGATCGAAGCCGCCAAATTGCCAGCCCGGCAGGCGTTCTGCCAGGGCGCGGCAGTAGTACCCCTCACCACAGCCGAGGTGGATCAGCTCGCGCTCGCCGAGTGGCGCCAGCAGGGCCGCCATGGCCTCCACCAGGGGCAGCTGGTGTCCCTGCTCCAGGAAACGGCGCTTGGCACGCAGCAGGGCCCGGCTGTCGCTGTCCTTGGGATCCTTCTTGCCCGGGATGAGATCCAGATAACCTTCCGGGGCCGGATCGAAATGGTGCTTGTTGTCGCAATAGACCCCGCGGGAGGCTTCATGAAGATGCAGGGGGCTGCGGCACAGGGGACATTGAAGATGCATACACACTCGCTTGGTTGAGGCCGGGGAAGGGCGTGCGGGATTATAGGGGAGGAGATCAGAAAAGGCTGCCGTGGCAGCCTTTTTTATCCAACGGCCCTGTGCTGAGCCGTCGGGGAACCCGGTCAGCGGGTGCCAAACACCACTATGGTCTTGCCGTGGGCCGAGATGAGCTCCTGCTCTTCCAGCATCTTGAGGATGCGGCCGACGGTTTCGCGGGAGCAGCCGACGATCTGGCCTATCTCCTGGCGGGTGATCTTGATCTGCATGCCATCCGGATGGGTCATGGCGTCCGGCTGCTTGGCCAGGTTCAGCAGGGTCTGGGCAATCCGGCCGGTCACGTCCAGGAAGGCGAGGTTGCCGACCTTCTGGCTGGTGTGCTGCAGGCGCTTGGCCATCTGGCCGGAGAGGCGCAGCAAGATGTCCGGGTTGACCTGGATCAGCTGGCGGAACTTCTTGTAGGAGATCTCGGCGACTTCACAGGCGCCTTTGGCACGTACCCAGGCGGAACGCTCCGGATTCTCGTTCTCTTCGAACATCCCCATCTCGCCCAGGAAATCCCCCTGATTCAGGTAGGAGAGGATCATCTCCTTGCCCTCGTCATCCTTGATCAGGACGGCGACTGTACCCTTGACGATGTAGTAGAGGGTTTCCGCTTTTTCACCGGCGTGAATAAGGGTGCTCTTGGCGGGATACTTATGAATGTGGCAATGCGACAAGAACCACTCCAGGGTGGGATCGCTTTGCGGTTTGCCAATGATCATGAGACTTCCTCTGTAGTGTCATTTTTATGGACTGTGCGTCCAGGCAAGTTGCCAAGCTTGCCATTCCTTAGTCTTTGGTCGCAGTAGAATAAGAGCCTTTGTCTGTGCTGACAAGGCTTTGGGACTTTGGTGTCCATCTGTGTGCATCGATCTGCTGCGCCATCCGGGCCATTCTAGGCAAGAAGGGGGGAAGATATGTTGATTTCGATCTATTTCCTTCAGGGTCTGCCACGGTTTCGGAACAAGTCCCGGCGCCGGGGCGAGGCGGTCATGAAACCGGGGGTGGCGCAACGTGACGGGGCATGTGCCACTCGACCCCTGCTTGAGGTATGCTATGGGCGTCAGAACCGTCGTCATTGAGAGGAAATGTGAGATGAAAGCCAAGGTCAGCTGGGTGGAAGGCATGAAGTTTGTGGGCGAGAGCGAGTCCGGTCATCAGGTGACGCTGGACGGCGCCAACCCGGGCGAAGGTGCCAGCCCGATGGAGATGATCCTGCTGGCCGTCGGTGGGTGCAGCTCCATCGACGTGGTCTCCATTCTGGAGAAGGCGCGCCAGTCCGTGACCGCCTGTCATGTGGAGCTGGAAGGGGAGCGTGCCGACTCAGTGCCCCGGGTGTTCGAGAAGATCCATCTCAAGTTCGTCGTGACCGGCAAGGGGCTGGCCGAGAAACAGGTTGCCCGCGCGGTCGACTTGTCGATGGAGAAGTATTGTTCCGTCTCCCTGATGTTGGAAAAAGCGGTAGAAATTACCCATAGTTATCAAATCGTTGAAGCTTGATTGTTGTAGTTTGTCCCGTCGATAACGCCATGACATAAGGAAAGTGCGATGAAAAAGATAATGATGTTGCTTCCCCTGTTCGGGCTGGCTGCCTGCAGCATGCCGCAGCCGACCCAGTATCAGTACAGCCAGTATCAGTGCGGGGAAGAGTTGTTGGCCATCACCTATGATGCCCAGGCCGACATGGTGCAGTTCCCTTATGCCGGGGTCTATCACAAGCTGGGTCGCATCGAGTCACCCAAAGAGACCGCCAGCTATTCCGATGGGGTGACCACCTTCTCCCATCAGGAAAAACAGGCCACCCTGGTCAAGAACGGCGTGACCCTGCTGACCTGCGAACTGAAGTAATTCTCATGCCGTGCAACGGCGTGTATCCACAACGGCCTGCTTGAAGCAGGCCGTTGTGTTATGGGGCTCATTGGGCGGGCAGGGAGCCGAGGAGTTGAGCGGCGAGCTGCTGGCTCAGCTGGCTGCGCTCGTCCTCGGCGATGGGCACGTCGCTGGCGAGCTGGATGGCGCTGCTCCAGACGCTTTGCTGGGTGCGCCTGTCGATCAGCAGTATGGCCAGGGTGCCCTTGCGGGCATCGGCGGCGGCATTCAGCCCTGGGGTCATGCCGATGCGGGAGAATATCTCCCCATCGCTCATGTCCTGGCTGTCCGCCACCCCGATGGCGACCCAGACGTCGGCCTCATCGAGGGGCACGCTGCGCCAGCCCTTGCCGTCGAGCGCCTGGGTGACGGCCTGCTGCACCGGCTCCAGCCAGGGGGCGGCGCTGTTGCCCGCGTACTGGAACTGCTCCGCCAGCGCATAGCGTGGCGTCGCCCCGTAGGCCCAGTTGTCTGCCGGACGGACCACCATGGTGCCCGTCTCGACCGTGGGGGCGGCGGGGCCAGTGCTGCAACCGCCCAGCAGGGCTGCCAGCGTGAATGAGAGAAGTGCACCGCGCATCATAAGCTCCTTGGCTCAGGTGATCTTGCCGGTTTCTAACAGTTGCTGGATCAGGGGACGCAGGATCAGCTCCATCGCGAAACCCATCTTGCCCCCCGGTACCACTATGGTGTTCATTCTGGACATGAAGGCCCCGTCTATCATCGACAGCAGGTAGGGGAAGTCCACCTGCTTGATGCCCCGAAACCGGATCACCAGCATACTCTCGTCCAGGCTGGGTATCACCTTGGCGCTGAAGGGGTTGGAGGTGTCCACCGTCGGCACCCGCTGGAAGTTGATGTGGGTGCGGGAGAACTGCGGTGTGATGAAGTTGATGTAGTCATCCATGGATCGGACGATGGAGTCGGTCACCGCCTCGCGGGAGTGGCCACGCTCCGAGGTGTCGCGAATGAGCTTCTGGATCCACTCCAGGTTGACGATGGGCACCACGCCGATGAGAAAGTCCACGTGACGGGCCACGTTGTGTTCGCCGGTCACCACACCGCCGTGCAGCCCTTCGTAGAACAGCAGGTCCGTTTCCCCCGGCAACGCCTGCCAGGGGGTGAAGGTGCCCGGCATCTGGTTGAAGGGGACCGCCTCGTCGAAGCTGTGCAGGTAGCGCCTGTACTGGCCGCTGCCACTCTGGCCGTACTCCTGGAAAAAGGATTCCAGCAGGCCGAAGTCGTTGGCCTCGGGGCCGAAGTAGCTGATGTGGCGTCCCTGCTCGCGCGCCTTGCGGATCGCCACATCCATCTCGGGCCGCGTATAGCGGTGAAAACTGTCCCCCTCGACCACGGCCGCCTTGTATCCGAGCTGGTGGAACATGGAGCGGAAGGCGTTGGTGGAGGTGGAGGTGCCGGCACCGGAGGAACCGGTAACCGCAATGATGGGATGCTTGGCCGACATAGAATTCTCTCTTCCTTGGGAGTTCCGTTATAAAGGCAGGTTCAAAGTGCGGTCAAGTGCAGCCTTGCTGCGCGGGCGGCATCATGAGCCCCCATGCCCCCGGCTGCTGGCCTCCATCGGCGCCACGACAGTCGGCGAGGGAGGCAAAACAAGCCTGTTCGAAGCGCCAGTCTCATCGGGCGAGCCGCCCATCTTCCCCCCTGAACTGAACGCCGCACCGCCGTGCTCGGCAAGGCCCGGACCGGGCACTGTTCAGCTCGTGTTCCTTCTCTTGTGTCACTCTGCCGGAGAGTCATCCCTCGGCGCATTGCTCAAATGCGTCTTGGGTACGACGTTGACACTCTCGTGCAACTCGCTGTAGACGAGCACGGCACTACCTTGTAGTAATTGTTGTCTGACCTCTTCAACCTTGTCGGCCAGGCTGACATCCTGTTCGCCGTATTCGGTGCCTTCTTGCAGGACGAAATGTTCGAGCAGGTTGTTGAGGGTGTCTGGATCCAGTTCTTGCCAGGGGATAATCATGATTTCATCTTCAGTCAAAGCGATGCGGATATTGTCGGTGTCTGACCGGCAAGCGCAAGGAGTTTATCTGGACCTGAGCGAGGGTTCTCATGGCATCAGCTGAACAGCGTCGCCCAAGCAGTGAGTTTGACCATCACCTTTACGATGCGCGTCGCCGTGCCCTGAGCGCCGGGCTGCGCTGGTTCTGGGCCATCAACCAGCTGGCGATCCTCTTTCTGCTTGCGCGTTTCTATATCTATCAGGATGCCCGCCTGGTGGCGATCGAGGGGCTGCCCTGGCGGTATGAGTGCCAGCTAGCCCTGGTGCTGGTGGCGAGCGTGCTGCCGCCTTTGGGCTGGCGCTGGTTCTCTCGTCAGGGAACGCCGAGATGGCAGCCCTGGCTCTGGGGTTGCGCCATGTTGTGGGGACTGGCCTGGGCGATGACGGCCTATGCCATCGCCACCATAGAACTCAGAGGGGGCTTCAGCCTGGCATTCAACATCGTCAGCCTGTTGCTGCTGACGGCCCTGATCGCCTTCTACAGCGAGTGGCGCGTCTTCTATTGCCTGAGTGCCCCGCCTCTGCTCTTCCTGCTGTTCGAGGAACGCTGGGTGATATTACCGTCCGGCACCGTTCACTGGCTGGCGGCCATGTGTCTGCTGATCGTCCTGGAGACGGGGCGGCGGATGCTCAACGGCTGGTTCGAGCTGGCGGTGTCGCGCGAATATGACAACCTGATGCTGGCACGCAAGATGGACGCCATGGCCCATCGGGATCCCCTGACCGGGCTCGCCAACCGCCGCCACTTCGATCAGGTCTGCAAACAAGCCATTGCCCAGGGAACGACGCTGGAGACACCGCTCACCGTGATCCTGCTGGATGTGGATTTTTTCAAGCGATACAACGACCACTACGGCCATCAGGCGGGGGATGAGTGCCTGATCCTGGTGGCGGAGTGTCTGGAGGAGAGCGTGTGGGAACCCGGCGATCTGGTGGCCCGTTACGGCGGGGAGGAGTTTGTGGTGTTGCTGCAGGAGACGACGCTGGCCGGTGGCCAGGAGGTGGCGGAGCGCATTCGCGCCACCCTGGCGGCCCGCGCGCTGCCCCACGAGGGCTCCGATGTGGCTCCTCATCTCACCCTGAGCCAGGGGATAGCCCAGTGGCGTCCGGGGGAGAGCCTGGTCATGCTGCTCGAACGGGTGGACGGCGCCCTCTATGAAGCCAAGGGGGCAGGACGCAACGGCTACCGCCTGGCGTCCTGAGTCTGTTCCCGCAGCCACTGGCTGATCCGCTCCTCCAGCCAGAAGCGGGGTCGCCAGGGGGTACCGTGCAGGAAGCCCACGTGGCCACCGCGCCGGCTCAGCTCGTAGCGCACCATGGGGGAGAGCTGCTCCGGTCTGGGGATCACGGCCCCGGTCATGAAGGGATCGTCGGCGGCGTGGATGATCAGGGTCGGGATGGTGATGCGCGCCAGGAGATCAAGGCCGGAGCAGGTCTGATAGTAGTGATCGGCGCTGTCGAAGCCATGGAGCGGGGCCGTGACCTGCTCGTCGAAGTCGCGCAGGGTGGCGATGCGGTTCACCTGCTCCGGTTGCCAGCGGGACTGGGCCGCGGCCTGATGGCGGATCTTGCTCTGCAGATTGGCTCTCATGGTGCGCAGCAGGTAGCTCTGATACACCCGTGAGAATCCCTGATTGACCCTGTCGGCGCAGCTCGCCAGTTGCAGCGGCGCCGAGATCACCACGGCGGCGGTCAGTTCATCCGGACAGGCCCGCGCCAGCAGATTGACCAGCATGTTGCCCCCCAGGGAGTAGCCGATGGCGATCAGCGGCTTGCCGGGGAAACGGCGACCCAGCTCGGCGATCAGCGCCTCTGCATCCTCGATGGCGCCGGAGTGATAGGCCCGCAGCAGCCGGTTCGGCTCGCCGCTGCACCCCCGAAAATGCATCAGCACGGCGTCGTTTCCCTGCCGCTGCAGATGGGCAAACAGTCCCTTGGCATAGTGGGAGTGGATGCTGCCCTCCAGACCGTGAAACAGCACCAGCAGCGGCCGCTCATCCGGGCTGATGGCCCCGCTCCAGGCGAGATCGACGAAATCCCCATCCGCGAGTTCGAACCGTTCAGGGATGAAGCGGGCCGGCGCGCGGCGCAGCCATTTCGGCAAGATGGTTTGCAGATGGGCATTGCGGGCCCACCAGGGGGCGTGGAAGTGGCTTTCTGTCAGCATGCAACGACTCGGGGCAGCAGAAGAGGAAACGGGCGGCGAGCCCAGGGCCCGCCGCGGTATCAGGCGGGCAGGCGGTCGTGGTGTTCGGCGCCGCGCAGCATGGCCTGGATCAGCTCGTTGGCTTCAAACTTGGTCAGTGCCTCGTGGGCGCCGACCTGATGGGCCCGCTCCACGCTGATCTCGCTGGAGAGGGAGGTGTGCAGAATGATGTAGGCCTCCGCCAGCCTGGGATCGCTCTGCACCTCGAAGGCCAGCTCGTAACCGTCCAGCCCCGGCATCTCTATGTCGCTCACCAGGATGTCGATCCGGCTGCCCTGGGCGACCCTGGTCTGCATCAGGCTGAGGGCATCGCGCCCGTTGGTGCACACCTCGTAGGGAATGTTGATGTAATCGAGGGCCGCCATCAGCTGGCGGCGGGCGACGGAGGAGTCGTCCACCAGCAGGATCCGCATCGGCTTGAGCCGCTCGCGCTGCACATCGGTCAGCACGGGGTAGAGGTGGCTGGGATCGTCCGGATAGACCCGGGACAGGATCAGCTCCACGTCCAGCAGCTGGATCAGCTGATCCCCCACCTTGGTCACCCCGGTGACGAAGACGTTCTGCCCGAGGGAAGGGGGCGGCGGCTCTATGTCGCGCCAGTTGCACTCGGTGATCTTGTCGATGCCCCGCACCAGGAAGCCCACCAGGGTGCGGCGGCAATCCGTGATGATGATGAAGCAGCTGGGCATCTCCTCCCGGCTGATGGGGCGATAGCCCACCGCCATCGCCATGTCGATCACCGGGATGGTGGTGCCCCGCATGCTGGCCGCCCCGAGCACGGTCGGGTGCGAATGGGGCAGGGCGGTGAGCTGGGTGTAGGGGACTATCTCCTTCACCTTGAGGGTGCCGATGGCGAAGGATTGCCTGGCTGAGAGGTGAAACAGCAACATGCCCTGGGATTGGTTGGCCTTGCTCGTCATGGCGGATGTCCTGTTGATCTAATCGGTGACGGTCAATCTGGTGTTCAGCATAGAGGATAGTGACCAGGATGATGCCGTTGTTATTAACGGTTATTAGCGACCGCGAGCCGCAAAACTGGACCCTGTCACCCTCATTTATTTTCTCGTCCGGTTCACTGGGCGGAGGCCACCGCCTCCGGCGTCAGCCCGAGCCAGTGCTGGCACGCCTGCGCCAAAGCCTGTTCATCCCGGTAGCCGAGCTTTGCCACGACCTGGGCCGGCTTGCTGCCACTTCTGAGCAGGCGTACTCCTTGCAGCAACTGCCACTGGGCACCGAGCGCATCGGCCGCCAGGGCGGGATCCTCGATGCCCCGCTGGGCGAGGCAAGCCTGCCAGGCCGCGACGCTGCCTTCCGACTGGCTGGCCAGGGCGCGCCAGGCGGCTTGCAGCGGCTGATCCGCCTGCGCCAGGATGGCACAGGCCTGCAACTCGTCCCCGATGACCCGCAGCCGGTGGCCATAGGCCTCTTGCCAGTCACGGGGCCTGGACCAGCTGGCCAGGCTGTCCAGCAGGGCGTCCATCAGCGGGGTGGGTTGCAACCAGCCAGCCTGGGCCGGTTGCGTCACCCGCACCGAGCAGGTCAGCAGATCATGCTGACAACCCGCCAGGGGAGTGAAGGCGGCGAGGGCATCGGCGCACAGCCAGAAGTGGCTGCCCGCCGTCAGCAACAGCTCATGGGAGCCGAGTCTCAGCAGCGCCGCGCCCCGGGTGACGCGCAGCAACTGACCCAGAGGGGAGCGTTTGCGGGGGCCGACCTGCAGGCAAGGAGTGGAAAAATGCTGATATTCGATGGCGTGATGCATGTAAAAACCCTGATATGATGCTGCCTGGAGGTAACAAAAATGGAAACCAGACGTAAAAAGCGCTTCATTGCCGGTGCGGTTTGCCCGGCGTGCGGCAAGATGGACACCATGATGCTGTATATGGAGCATGGAGTCGAGAAGGTGACCTGTGTCGACTGCGGGGATACCCAGGTGCAGACCCAGGCCGAGGTGGACAAGGCGACCCGGGAGGCCGAACAGGTCATAGGGGTCTTTCGTCCCGAATGACCGACCGCCGGCTGGCCGGGGTGGACGGGGTCATCCGCGAGGCCGAACCGCTGATAAAGGTGTTTCGTCTCCAGTGAGGGGCCTCTTGATAATACCCGGGGTGGGGCAAGGCTCGTTCTGGACTGCTGACTTTTTCAGCATGGCGGAGCGGGGCAGATCATATGCTTGGCCACCTTTTTAAGGTATTCTGGGCCCGTTTTTTTCTATCCGCAGGATCCCTGACATGAAAGTAGCTCCCCTGAGCGTGGTTACGCTGGAATACACGGTCACCGACGAACACGGTGAAGTCATCGACACCACTGTCGGTAAAGAGCCTCTGGTGTATCTGCACGGTACCCGTTATCTGGTCTCCGGCCTCGAAGCCGAGCTGGAAGGCCGCAGCGTGGGCGAGGCGTTCGACGTCACCCTGACGCCGAGCCAGGCCTATGGCGAGTATGACGAGAACCTGGTGCAAGAAGTGCCCGGCGAGCTGTTCGATGGCATGGAAGTGTCTGAAGGGGATACTTTTGTGGCCGAGACCGACGATGGCCACCGTCCGGTGACCGTCATCGAAGTCTCCGAAGAGTTCATCAAGGTGGATGGCAACCATCCCCTGGCCGGTGTGACCCTGGGCTTCAAGGTCGAGATCAAGGACGTGCGTGCCGCCACCGCCGAAGAGCTGGCTCACGGCCACGTGCACGGTGCCGGTGGCTGCGGTCACGATCATGGCCATGACCACGGTCACGATCACGACCATGACCACGGCGGTTGCTGCGGCGGTCACGGCCACGATCACGGTCATGACCACGGCGACGAGCAGGGTCACGGCGGTTGCTGTGGCGGCGGTGGTTGCGGTGGCAAGGGCCATCACCACTGATCTGCCGACTGGCAAGATGAAAAAACCCGCTGCGTGCGGGTTTTTTTATGGCGGTGCACTCAGTAGTGCGGGGGCGGCGTCTCTTCGGCCATGCTGGCGATCTGGCTCGGCTGCACGCTCTGCAGCTTGTCCACCAGCAGCTGGATCTGATGCTTGAGCCGGTCGAGTTCACGGCCCTGGGTGGTCACCTCTTCGTTGAGCTGCTCCACCGTGTATTCGGCATAGGCGAGACGGCTTTCCAGGGTCTCGAGACGATCGTTAACTTGCTGACTCATGGGCCTTTTGGTCCTTACTTGATAGTCCAGATTTCGGCCAGGCCACTGGAGCTGGCGCTGACGAGGTGGCCATTGTCGCGCAAAGCCACGCCATAGACCACAGCGCTCGGTGGTTTCACCTTGGGATGAGGAGAGACGCGCCAGCTTTGCAGCAGGCTGCCATCGCTCACCCGCCACAGGGAGAGCTGGCGTGAGGGGGCGCCGGTGACGAGCCAGTCGCCATCCTTGACGAACCGCGCGCTGGTGTAGACCTCGAAGCGGTGATCGAACTGCAGTCGGCTCACCTCTTTGCCAGTCTTGAGATCCCAGATGCTGGCCTGACGGCTGTCGGCGGTGAAGGCGAAGCGTCCCGCCGGATCCAGTCTCGCCATCACCACCCGGCCAGCGTGGTTGAAACGCCACACCACCTGGCCGCTGCGGGTATCCCACAGATAGGCGCTGTAGTCGTTGCCGCCGGTGAGGGCGTAGCGGCCATTGGCGGAGAGATCCACTGTGTTGACCTGCTCGGTATGGCCGAGGAACTGCAGCCTGCGCCCGGTCTGGGTGTCCACCAGCTCCGCCTTGCCATCTTCGCGGCCGATCAGCACCAGACGGCCATCGGCCGAGAGTGCCGCATCCCTCAGGCTGGATTCAGGAAGCGAATAGTAGCCTTGGGAGCGACCATCTTGCAGGCGCCAGATGGCAAAGGTGCGCTGGGTGGCCGTGATGGCGTGGCTGTCGCCCGGGGAGAAGCGGGTGAGGGTGACGAACTCTTCCTGGTCCTCGCTCTGACGCCAGCGCCAGCGCTCCTTGCCCTGTTCCAGATCCCAGACCACTGTGCCCTGGCCCAGGCTGGATACGATGGCCTGCTTGCCGGAGCTGGCGAGATCCGCACTCAGCAAGCCCTGGTTGGCGAGGCGGATCTGCTGGCCGGGAAGTGAGCTCTGTTCGCACCCTGTCAGCATCAGGCAGATACCGATGAGATAAATGGCACTTTTGATCATTTTTCCTGTCTCATGCTTTCGTTACCTGCGATCACGGCGTTAGTATAAGGCGCTTATCACGATAAACCTCTCATTTCACGAAGGAACCGAGAGCGGTATTTAGAGTTTTGGAGAAACTGATGAACAATTTTCTGAAGGTGTCCCTGTTGGCTGCGGCCGTTGCCGTGGGTCTGACTGCTTGCCAAAAAGATGAGAAGCCTGCTGCCAATACCGCAGAGGTCAAGGCAGAAGCCAGCAAGCCGGCAGAGGCCCCCAAGGCAGCAGCCAAGAGCTTTGAAGAGCAATCCGGCTATGCGATCGGCCTCTCCATGGGTCGTTATATCGCCAATACCCTGGAACGTCAGCAGGAACTCGGCATCAAGCTGGACAACAGCGTCATCCTCAAGGGGGTGACCGACGGTCTGGGCAAGGAAGCCAGCATGACTGACGAGGAGATCCAGAAGGTCCTGCAGGAATACGACGCCAAGATCAACGAGCTGACCAAGGCCAAGGCTGACAAGGACGCGGTGGAAAACCTGAAGAAGGGTGAAGAGTACCTGGCCGCCAACGCCAAGAAAGAGGGCGTGAAGAGCACCGAATCCGGCTTGCAGTATCAGGTTGAGAAGCTGGGTGACGGCGCCAAGCCCAAGGCCACCGACATCGTCAAGGTACACTACACCGGCACCCTGACCGATGGCACCAAGTTCGACAGCTCCGTCGATCGCGGCGAGCCGGCCACCTTCCCGCTCAACCAGGTGATCCCGGGCTGGACCGAAGGCGTGCAGCTGATGCCGGTCGGTTCCAAGTTCAAGTTCTTCCTGCCGTCCAAGCTGGCCTATGGCGAGCACGGTGCAGGCTCCATCCCGGCCAACGCCGTGCTGGTATTTGACGTCGAGCTGCTGGCCATCGAAAAGCCGGCTGCCGATGGCGCCGATACGAAGAAATAAGCAGTCAATGCGATGAAAACGGCTCCCCTGGGAGCCGTTTTTACTTGTGTCGCGCCAGTATGGGCGAGAGAAAGCTGGGGGGGCCGTCTTGAGTGTGTGGCGGCTAGCCCCCAGAATAGACAACAAAATCAATCGCAAGGATGGATCTCGTGGCTGAAAGCAAACCCCGTGTCCTGCTGGTGGAAGATACCCGCAGTCTGGCCGTCGTCTATGAGCAGTACCTGGTTCAGGATGGCTATGAGGTGCTGCTGGCCGATTGCGGCCAGCAGGCACTGGCGCAGTTGCTGGCCAGCCCGCCTCCCGTTGTGCTGCTCGACCTCGAACTGCCCGACATGTCCGGCATGGCCATACTGCAGCAGATCACCGAGCAGCAACTGCCCTGCTCGGTGGTGGTGATCACCGCCCACGGCTCGGTGGACGTGGCGGTGGAAGCGATGCGCTGCGGTGCCTTCGATTTCCTGACCAAGCCGTTCGACGGCAAGCGGCTGTGCGCCACCGCCCGCAACGCCTACAAGCATCAACAGCTCAGCTCGCTGGTGGCCCAGTATCGGGAGAACTTCGAGCGCAGCTCCTTTGCGGGCTTCATCGGCGCCTCCATGGCGATGCAGGCTGTCTATCGCATCATAGAGAGCGCGGCGCCGAGCAAGGCGACCGTCTTCATCACGGGGGAGAGCGGCACCGGCAAGGAGGTCTGTGCCGAAGCCATCCATCAGTGCAGCCCGCGCCGGGATCAGCCCTTTATCGCACTCAACTGCGCCGCCATTCCCCACGATCTGATGGAGAGCGAGATCTTCGGCCATGTGAAGGGAGCCTTTACCGGCGCCCAGGGGGATCGCAAGGGGGCGGCCAGCCTGGCGGACGGCGGCACCCTCTTCCTCGACGAGATCTGCGAGATGGATCTCGACCTGCAGAGCAAGCTGCTGCGCTTCATCCAGACCGGCACCCTGCAGCGGGTTGGCAGCGGCAAGGTGGAGACGGTGGACGTGCGCTTCGTCTGCGCCACCAACCGGGATCCCCTGGTGGAGGTGAAGGCGGGGCGTTTTCGCGAGGATCTCTACTACCGGCTGCACGTGATCCCGCTCTCCCTGCCCCCCCTGCGCGAGCGCGGCGAAGACATACTGCTGCTGGCCCGCGACCTCCTGCTGCGATATGCCAAGGAGGAGCACAAGCGCTTCCGGGATTTCGATGCCGACGCCGTGCGGGTGCTGCTCGATTACCCCTGGCCCGGCAACGTGCGCGAGCTGCAGAACGTGGTGCGCAACATAGTGGTGCTCAACGATCGCGAGCTGGTGAGCAAGGATATATTGCCACCGCCGCTCAACGGCGGCCGTGCGCTCCCCATGCCTGCCCCTGCCGCAACCCCCGAGATCCTGGCCGAGCCCGTGTCGACCCCGCTGCCGGTACGCCCGCTCTGGCTGGTGGAGAAGGAGGCCATAGAGCAGGCCATCGCCAGCTGTGACGGCAATATCCCCAAGGCGGCGGCGCTGCTGGAGATCAGTCCCTCGACCATTTATCGCAAGAAGCAGGGGTGGGAAGAGGCGAGCCTGGCCTAAGGCTTAAGGCTGAAGCACGGCTGGGCTCAGGTCTTTCCTTATCTGTCGCAAGAGGCAGGGCTGGGAAGAGGCGAGCCTGGCGTAAGGCTTAAGTACGCACGGCTGGGCTCAGGGCTTCCCTTATCTGTCGCAAGAGGCAGAGTCGGGAAGAGGGGGCCTGGCCTGAGTGACGGGCGGCGCGGGCCGCCCGCTCCTTTTGTGATCCGCCGTCAGAGCTTGGCGAGGCGCTTGAGCCTGGCCAGCCGCTCCGCCTCGTTGGCCTGCAGCCAGCCATCCCGCGAGAGCAGGAACCAGGCGCGGGCGAAGTATTCGGGGGCGGCCGGATCGTCCAGCATCAGGCCGTTCTCCCCCAGCTCCTCGAACACATAGCCATCTTCCGGCGCGCTGGCCTCGGCCATGTCGGCTTTCAGCTGGCTCAGCTCGGCCATCGCCTGTTCGTGCAATCCCTGGGCCCGGCTCAGCCGTGCCAGGCTCCAGCGGGCGATAAAGGCCTTGCCCTGGTTGTTGTGCTGCTGGTGCCAGGCCAGGCACTTCTGCTGGCAGGCTCTGGCTTCATCGAGGCGTCCCAGCTCGAACAGGGTCCAACCCTGATTGTTGTAGAGGCTGGGCAGCCAGCCGCGCACCTTATCGTCGGCACTGCGTTCGGCCAGGTCCATGGCCAGTTGATGCCAGCGGCTCTGCTCCTCCAGCGGGGCGGCGATGGCCACCATGTGGGCCGCATCTATGGCGAGTCCTGTCTCCCCCAGCTTGAGCCCGAGTTGCCACCCCTGCTCGAACAGTGTCCTGGCGCTGGCCTTGTCGCCGGCGGAGTTGAAGGTGCGGCCGCGCTCCAGCAAGGCGCGCAGCCGTGCTCGCGGGGTGCTGTCGGTGAGGCGGGGCTCTATCTCGTCGAGCAACTGGTGCGCCTGTACAAACTGGCGCTGCAGGGAGTGGGTGCGGGCCAGCTGGGTCAGCAGCTCCAGCTCGTATTGCAGATCGTCCTGCGCCTCTTCGAGCAGGCGTCGAAAACGCAGGGCAGTGGCGGCGGGATCCTGGTAATCCCACTGCGCCATGAAATCGGGCGGATTGTTCATCTGGCCTCCTTGCCGGTTATCCGCCCACCAAGATGCCTGAAGGCCATTGTTTGTACAAGAAAGGGAGAGCCTCTTGAGTCAATGCCAACGGCCAGCCGGTCAGTAGACCATGGCCAGGCTCATCAACATCAGGCCGAGGGCCGCGAAGGCCCCCTCCTTGATGGCCAGGCGCGGCACCAGCGCCTTGGGCAGCGCCGGGAACAGGCAGAGCGCGAAGCCGAGCCCCGGCATCAGCCAGTGAAAGCCGGGGCTGCGCAGGCTAGGGTCTGCCGCCCCATTGATGACGATGAGCAGGATGAAGAGGGTGAAGGCGGGTAGGATAAACCAGCGGGCGTTGCCGGCGGCGACCGCTCGCAGGGGAGAGATGCGATAGAGCACCAGGGTCACGATAAAGAGGACAAGGGGGGCCAGCAGATAGAGGGGGGCCGGGTTCATGATGGGGGTCTCCAGACAACGGGGGTAAGAGTGTAAGCAGCCGGGGCGAGGGATGACCAGCGCCCCGGCCCCGGGCTGTGAGGCCGATCCCAGGGCAAAGGTTTGCCAGGCAAGGGTCAGCGCAGCCAGATCCAGGCACAGCCAAAGGCCAGCCAGCTCAGCACCAGCAATACCCATGGCAACGGGTGCTGGCGGCTGATCTCGACAAGCTCTATCTCCTGGACCTCTTCCTCCTGCTCGCCCTGCTGTGGCTGTTTCGCCCTGGCTTGCTGCTTCTTCTGGCGGCTCGCCTCCCGGGCCCGTGCCTTCATCTGTTTCTTGTATTCGTCTATGCCCTTCTGAACCCCCTGGGCGATCAGCTGGGTCTGCTCCTTGGTCTGCCCCGGCTTCTGGTTGGCGCGGGCGATTTTCATCGCCTCCTGCTGGGTCTCGGGGGAAATCTTGTCGTACTTTGCCATTCACGGCTCTCCTTGGCATCGATTGGCGGGAAGTATGCCATAACTGTTTCCGGCAGGCTGCCATCCCT
This sequence comes from Aeromonas genomosp. paramedia, assembly GCF_023093515.1. Taxonomy (NCBI): domain Bacteria; kingdom Pseudomonadati; phylum Pseudomonadota; class Gammaproteobacteria; order Aeromonadales; family Aeromonadaceae; genus Aeromonas; species Aeromonas genomosp. paramedia. The sequence goes on along the minus strand of NZ_JAAROG010000019.1, from coordinate 27,412 downwards.
GCGGGCGAAATGAGGCGGCAGGCGATTGGCTCGTGATGAAAATATGAGGAGACAGGTTGCGTGGGTGATCACATTTGGCGGAATTTGTGAGTCACCGATGAAAAAGCGTCACATGTTGTTTGTTATATTACCGCCCGATCCTGGATAGGGTCGTCCAATAACAAAATAACAAGGTGATATGGAAATGAATTATAAATTTGTCAAAGGAACTGTCGCGCTGGCTGTGCTAGCCGCGCTGAGTGGCTGTAAAACCTCAAGCAATGAAAGCGTCGCCCCCTGCACCGAAAATGTCTGCAAGCTGACCATTCTGCACACCAATGATACCCACGGTCGTTTCTGGCACAACGACAAGGGCGAATATGGCATGGCCGCCCAGAAGACCCTGGTCGAGCGCCTGCGCGGGGAGGCCAAGGCGGCCGGCAGCGAGGTGCTGGTGCTCTCCGGTGGCGACGTGAACACAGGGGTGCCGGAGTCGGATCTGCAGGACGCCGAGCCGGACTTCATGGCCATGAACAGCATCCGCTACGATGCCATGGCGGTGGGCAACCACGAGTTTGACAACCCCCTGAGCATCCTAGAGAAACAGCGTGAGTGGGCCAAGTTCCCCATGATCTCCGCCAACATCTACGACAAGGCCAGCGGCAAGCGCTACTTCGACCCCTACAAGGTGTTCAAGCTGGAAAACGGCCTCAAGGTCGCCGTGCTGGGCCTGACCACGGAAGACACCGCCCAGCTGGTGGATCCCAACAACGTCCAGACCCTGGAGTTCCGCGATCCGACCACGGAAGCGGCCAGTCTCGGCAAGCAGATCCGCGACGGCAAAGAGGCGAACCTGGTCCTGGCCATTACCCACATGGGTCACTACGAGAATGGCCAGCACGGCAGCAATGCCCCCGGGGATGTGGAGATGGCGCGCGCGCTGCCGGCCGGCACCCTGGATGCCATCATTGGCGGTCACTCCCAGAACCCGGTCTGCATGGAGCCGGGCACGCCGGACAAGTACGCCGACTTCAAGCCGGGTGACGACTGCCTGCCGGATCAGCAGAACGGTACCTGGATCATGCAGGCCCACGAGTGGGGCAAGTATGTGGGCCGCGCCCAGTTCGACTACCAGAATGGCAAGCTGACCCTGACCCAGTACGACCTCATCCCGGTCAACCTCAAAGACGCTGGCGGCGCCTTCATTCAGGAAGAGATCACCAAGGATCCCGAGCTCTACAACACCCTGCTCACCTACCAGGAGAAGGGTCAGCAGGAGCTGGGCGTAGTGATAGGCTCCACCGACGGCGTGCTGGACGGCGAGCGTGCCAACGTGCGCAACAAGCAGACCAACCTGGGTCGCCTCATCACCACGGCCACCGCCGAGAAGCTGAGCACCGACTTTGGCATCGTCAACTCGGGCGGGGTACGTGCCTCCATCGCGGCTGGCGACATCAGCTATCGCGACGTGCTGACGGTGCATCCGTTCGGCAACACGGTCAACAAGGCGACCATGAGCGGCAGCGAGCTGGCGACCTATCTGGGCCAGGTGGCGACCAAGACGGTCAACACCGGCGGCTATGCCCAGTTTGGTGGCATCAACATGGCGGTGGACTGCCAGGCCAAGAGCGTGACCATCACCAGCGTGGGCGGCAAGGCCTTCGATCCGGCGGCCAGCTACAGCTTCTCCATCCCGAGCTTCAGCGCGGCCGGTGGCGACGGCTATCCGAAGATCAACACCATCAACGCCGGTCTGGTGGATGCCGGGGTATTGAAGGAATATATCGCGGCGAAGAAGACCATACAGGTGGCCGATTATCAGCCGGCCGGCGAAGTCAGCTATGTTAATTCCGCCTCGACGGATGGCTGCAAATAATCCAGCGGCCCTGGGCCAATAACAAAAGAGAGGCAGCCATGGCTGCCTCTCTTTTTTATTTTCGAGGTCATCAACAGGGGCTGATGGCGATTATTCCCGGCCCCTCGCAAGGCGGGGGGAATATTCCATGAACCGCAGTGATGAGTGCGACGGCAATAAAAAGGCGACCCTGAGGTCGCCTTTATCATGCTTGCCGGACGGGCGTGCTTAGAGCTGCTCGATGCCGACGATGTGCCAGGGGGCATTGTCCTTGGCCAGGTTGCGCTCGAGGTGCCACACCTCCTTGATGTCCTCCTCGACCTGCTCCTGACGGTCCATGTAGCGACCGCTGAAGCGCACGCTGACCTGGGCCCAGTCGCTGCCGTAGTCGGCACGTACCAGCTGGGTGTCCACATACATCACCTCGGTGTGCTGCTCGCCGGTCAGTTCGGCGCGCTCGGCCTGGAGGTGCTGGAACAGTTCCGGGCTCACGTACTCCCGTACCTTCTCCAGATCGTTCTTGTTCCAGGCCTCTTGCAGGGTGCGATAGTGATCGCGGGCACCGGACAGGAAACCGTTCATGTCAAAGCCTGGCGGTAGGCGGAAGGGGACGTCGCTGTCGGCAAAGCCGGTCGCCTGCGGGGCGCCGTGGCTCTGTTCGAACTGCTGCGGCGCCGACGGTGGCTGATAGCCCGCATAGGCCGCCTGGGGTGGGGTCGCCGCGGCCTTGTTCTTGCGCAGGGCGCGGATCAGGAACACGGCACCGAGCGCCAGCAGGGCGATCAGCAGGAAGTCCATGCCCTGCAGGCCTTCGAAGGCGCCGCTGCCCAGCAGGTAGGCGAACAGGCCACCGGCCAGCAGGCCGCCCAGCAGACCACCCATCATGCCGCTCTTCTTGGGCGCCGCAGCCAGGGTCGGGTTCTTGCCATTCACGGGAGCTGCAGTCGGAGCCGGTTGGGCCGGTGCCGTCTTGTAGCTCTTGCCAAAGGATTTGCCGCCGCCAAATTTCTTGGCCTCGGCGATGGGTGCCCCAAGGCCGATGGCCAGGATCACGGCAAACAGGGTCAGCATCTTTTTCATTTTGACTCTTTCACTCTCATGTAGGTGGGGGCATGCTCTGCTTGTGCAAGCTCAGCGAGGCGCATGGCAGGCTGCCGGTCCCTTTTTGTGTTGCAGCTTGCGGGTATGATTAACATGTCTGGCATGAATTATTCATGAACAGATTGCCCCTCCCGGGGGCGCCAAGGAGGATCCCCATGAGAAACAGACGACCGAGTCGTTCGGTGCGCAGGCTGCGCAACAAGCTCAAATCCAAGGCGAAGGATCAGACCCTGGTCTGGCCCTTCCTCGTGCTGTGAGGGGCAAGGAGGGCCCCAGGAGCCGATGAGCCGGCCACCCGAAAGCAGGCAGGCCACCGGATGAGGTGAATAGCGCGCATTAGCGCTCGCGATGGCGGGGTTTCTTTTGTAAAATTCCCGTCCCCTTCCCGCTGCGGTTTTTATGTGTATGGCAGAGCAAGTGACGGCGAAAAAAGACGCCAAGACACAACAGCTGAAAGTTCCCCCCCACTCTTTTGAGGCCGAGCAGTCCGTACTGGGCGGCCTGATGCTGGACAACGAGGCCTGGGATCGGGTGGCCGAGCGGGTGATCGACAAGGATTTCTACAGCCGTCCCCACCGCCTGATCTTCCAGGCCATGACCCGCCTCTCCAATGCGGGCAACCCCATCGATCTCATCACCCTGCAGGAGGAGCTGGAGCGCTCCGAGCAGTTGGAAGAGTCCGGTGGCTTCGCCTATCTGGTGGAGATCGCCAAGAACACCCCGAGCGCCGCCAACATCAATGCCTACGCCGAAATCGTGCGTGAGCGGGCCGTGGTACGGGAGATGATCTCGGTCGCCAACGAGATAGTCGAAGCGGGTTACGAGCCCCAGGGCCGCACCTCCGGCGATCTGCTGGATCTCGCCGAGAGCAAGGTGTTCCAGATTGCCGAGCAGCGCTCCAGCGCCAACGAGGGGCCCCAGCCTCTTAAGCTGATCCTCGAGCAGACGGTCGACAAGATTGAGGAGCTGTTCAAGACCCCTCACAACGGGGTGACCGGGGTCTCCAGCGGTTATGGGGATCTCGACAAGATGACCGCCGGTCTGCAGCGCTCGGACCTCATCATAGTCGCGGCCCGTCCCTCCATGGGCAAGACCACCTTTGCCATGAACCTGTGCGAGCACGCGGCCCTCACCGCCGACAAGCCGGTGCTGATCTTCTCCCTGGAGATGCCCTCCGAGCAGATCATCATGCGTATGCTCGCCTCGGTCGGGCGCATCGACCAGACCAAGGTGCGGACCGGCCAGCTCGACGACGAAGACTGGGCGCGCCTCTCCTCCACCATGGGGCTCTTGCTCGAGAAGGGCAAGATGTACATAGATGACGCCTCCGGCCTGACTCCGACCGACGTGCGCTCCCGTGCCCGGCGCATCGCCCGCGAGCACGGCGGCCTCTCGATGATCATGATCGACTACCTGCAGCTGATGCGGGTACCGGCGCTCTCTGACAACAGAACCCTGGAGATCGGTGAAATCTCCCGCTCCCTCAAGGCGCTGGCGAAGGAGCTGCAATGCCCTGTGGTGGCGCTCTCCCAGCTGAACCGAAGCCTGGAGCAGCGGGCCGACAAGCGGCCGGTCAACTCGGATCTGCGGGAATCCGGCTCCATCGAGCAGGACGCGGACTTGATCATGTTCATCTACCGCGACGAGGTGTATCACGACGACAGTCCCGACAAGGGGATCGCCGAGATCATCATCGGCAAGCAGCGTAATGGCCCCATAGGTCGGGTGCGCCTCACCTTCCAGGGTCAGTTCTCCCGGTTCGACAACTACGCCGGCCCGGCGTTTGACGATGACTACTAAGCGGGAGCGAACCGCTCCCAGATGACAAGACACAGTTTTCCCGGTTCGACAATTCTGCCGGTCCGGCCTTAGACGATGACTATCAAGGGATGACACCACTCGGTGCCTGGCGCAGGTGCGCCATCATGCCCTCGTAAGGGAAAACAGATGAAAGCGGCTATTGCCCAAATCGATACCTCGGCCCTGCGCCACAACCTCGCCGTGGTCAAGCGCCACGCGCCTTCCTGCAAGATCATCGCCGTGGTCAAGGCCAACGCCTATGGCCATGGTCTGCTGCCGGTGGCCCGTACCCTGGTGGATGCGGACGCCTATGCGGTGGCCCGCATCGAGGAGGCGCTGATGCTGCGCTCCTGCGCCGTGGTCAAACCCATAGTGCTGCTGGAGGGCTTCTTCTCGAGCGCCGATCTGCCGGTGCTGGCGGCCAACAACCTGCAGACCGCGGTGCACACCTGGGAGCAGCTCGAGGCCCTGGAGCAGGCGGAGCTGCCGGCCCCCGTGGTGGCCTGGCTCAAGCTCGACACCGGCATGCACCGGCTCGGGGTGCGGGCCGAGGAGATGCCCGCCTTCATCGAGCGGCTCGGCAGGTGCAAGAACGTGGTGCAGCCGTTCAACGTCATGACCCACTTCAGCCGCTCCGATGAGCTGGAGCAATCCACCACCCGCGAGCAGATCGACTTGTTCAGCAAGTTGACCGCCCCCCTCAAGGGCGAGCGTGCCATGGCGAACTCGGCGGGCATCCTGGCCTGGCCGGACTCCCACTGCGACTGGGTGCGTCCCGGCGTCATCCTCTACGGCGTCTCCCCCTTCCCGAACACGGTGGCGGCGGATTACGACCTCAAGCCCGTGATGACTCTCAAAACACAGCTTATCGCGGTGCGGGATCACAAGGCAGGGGAGCCGGTGGGCTATGGCGCGAACTGGGTGTCGACCCGGGATACCCGGCTCGGCGTCATCGCCATCGGCTATGGCGACGGCTACCCGCGCATGGCACCCAACGGCACCTCCGTGCTGGTCAATGGCCGCATAGTGCCCCTGGTGGGCCGGGTCTCCATGGACATGACCACTGTGGATCTCGGCCCTGACGCCACCGACAAGGCCGGTGACGAGGCCGTGCTCTGGGGTGAGGGCTTGCCGGTGGAGCGGGTCGCCGAGGAGATAGGCACCATTCCCTACGAGCTGATCACCAAGCTGACGTCCAGAGTGTTTATGGAGTACGTTTAACCCCCTCATCCCCAACCCTTCTCCCGCGAGGGGAGAAGGGAGAACAAAAAGGCCGCCCCGACAAGGGCGGCCTTTTTTATGCTTAGGTGAGCGCGGTGCGGGCATAAAAAGCCCCGCGTTGGCGGGGCTCGATTCTGTGCCGTTAAGCGCGACGCTTAGCCTATGGTCATCAGGCTGGCGTTGCCACCGGCGGCGGCTGTGTTGACCGAGAGGGCGTGCTCGATCAGCAGCCGTTCCAGGGGGATGTCGGTCTCGCCACGGTGCAGGCCGTGCACGCCGACGATGGCGCCAGCACGGGCGGCGGCCAGCTTGGCCACTTCCCGCAGTTGATCCGAGTCGCCGTGGTGCAGCAGGGCATCGAAGCCAACCTCGCTGCTGGCCCAGTCCGCAACCAGCTGGATACGCGCCTGCACCTCGCCGGGCAGGCTGGTCAGCAGGGTGCGGTTCTGGGCATTGTCCTGCCACAGCACCTCTGTCCCGACGGCCAGACAGGCCGCCAGCTGGGCCAGCAGATCCGTTTTGGCTTCTTTATCGTCGGCGGCCAGGCAGAGCACCCGCTCCCGGGGCAGCAGGCTGTAGCTGTTGCGCTCGCCGGTGGGGCCGACCAGCAGCTGGGTCAGGCCGCTCAGCGCCAGCTCGCCGTAGCGATCGCACAGGGCCACCAGTGCCGGGGCCTGCTTGCCCGCCCAGCCACGCAAGGCCAGCAGCGCCGGTTTGGCGGCCTCGGCTTGCGGGGTTGCACCCGGCTCCTGGCGAAGCTGGCTGGTCACCGCCTCCTGCGGACGTGCCCCGAGCAGACGGTACATGTAGAGCGGACCACCCGCCTTGGGACCCGTGCCGGAGAGCCCTTCGCCGCCGAACGGCTGCACCCCGACCACGGCGCCCACTATGTTGCGGTTGACGTAGAGGTTGCCGACCTTGGCGGTGTTGACCACCTGGGCTATGGTCTCGTCGATGCGGGTATGGACCCCCAGGGTCAGGCCGTAGCCGCTGTCGTTGATCTGCGCGAGCAGCTCGCCGAGCTTGGCACGGGGGTAGCGCACCAGGTGCAACACAGGGCCGAATACCTCCGGGCCCAGCTCGTCCAGGCTGTCTAGCTCGATGAGCGTCGGCAGCACGAAGGTGCCGTGGTTGCAGGCGCCCTCTTGGGTGCGGGCAATCTGGTGCACCCGGCGACCCTTGTCCCCCATGGCCTTGATGTGGCGCTCTATGTTGGCCTTGGCCTCGGCGTCGATGACAGGACCTATGTCGGTGGAGAGGTGCTCCGGGCTGCCGACCTTGTACTCGGCCATGGCCCCCTTGAGCATGCGGATCACCCGCTCGGCGACGTCGTCCTGCACGCACAGCACCCGCAGGGCGGAGCAGCGCTGACCGGCACTGTCGAACGCCGAGGAGATGACGTCCATCACCACCTGCTCGGTGAGGGCGGAGGAGTCGACGATCATGGCGTTCTGGCCGCCGGTCTCGGCGATGAGGGGAATGGTGCGGCCCTGGGCGTCGAGGCGACCGGCCAGGTTGCGGGAGATGATGCCCGCCACCTCGGTGGAGCCGGTGAACATGACGCCGCGCACTCGTTCGTCCGCGATGAGCGCCGCACCCACAGTTTCACCGCGGCCCGGCAGCAGTTGCACCGCACCGGCGGGGACGCCGGCCTCACGCAGGATGCGCACCGCCTGCGCCGCGATCAGGGGAGTCTGCTCGGCCGGCTTGGCGAGCACCGTATTGCCGGCCGCGAGCGCGGCGCACACCTGGCCGCTGAAGATCGCCAGCGGGAAGTTCCAGGGGCTGATGCAGACCACGGGGCCGAGCGGCCTGTGGCTCTCGTTGGCGAAGTGGTTGCGCGCCTGGGCGGCGTAGTAGCGCAGGAAGTCCACCGCCTCGCGCACCTCGGCGATGGCGTTGGCGAAGGTCTTGCCGGATTCGCGCACCAGCAGGCCCATCAGGGGTTGCAGCTCGGATTCCATCAGATCGGCGGCGCGCTCCAGCACGGCGGCACGCTCGGCCGGCGGGGTGGATTGCCAGATCTGGCCGCTGGCCAAGGCGCAGGCGAGGGCCTGGTCCACCAGCTCTACCGTGGCTTCGCTCACCTGACCGACGACGTCGCGGTGATCCGCCGGGTTGACCACCTGCTGGAACTCGGTCGGCGCCGGCACCTCGGTACCCAACATGGGCAGGGCCTGATAGGCGGTGTTGGTGCTGGTGAGCAGGGCGGCGGACAGCGATCCCAGACGGTGCTCGTTCGCGAGGTCCAGGCCGGCGGAGTTCGGCCGCGCCTCGCCGTACAGCTCACGGGGCAGGGGAATGCGCGGGTGGGGCAGGCCGAGGCTGCCTTCACGGGCGGCCATCTGCTCGATCTGCTGTACCGGATCCTGCACCAGATCCTGCAGGGAGATGCTGTTGTCCGCGATGCGGTTGACGAAGGAGGTGTTGGCCCCGTTCTCCAGCAGGCGGCGCACCAGGTAGGCGAGCAGGGTCTCGTGGCTGCCGACCGGTGCATAGATGCGGCAGGGGCGACCCAGCTTGCCGTCGGCCACCTTGCCGACCACCTGTTCGTAGAGCGGCTCACCCATGCCGTGCAGGCACTGGAACTCGTACTGGCCCGGGTAGTAGTTCTGCCCCGCCAGCTGGTAGATGGCCGACAGGGAATGGGCGTTGTGGGTGGCGAACTGGGGATAGATGGACTCGGGCACCGCCAGCAGCTTGCGGGCGCAGGCGAGATAGGAGACGTCCGTGTAGGGCTTGCGGGTATAGACCGGATAGCCTTCCAGGCCGTCCTGCTGGGCGCGCTTGATCTCGCTGTCCCAGTAGGCGCCCTTCACCAGCCGGATCATCAGGCGGTGACGGCTGCGCTTGGCGAGATCGATGACGTAGTCGATCACATAGGGGCAGCGCTTCTGATAGGCCTGGATGACGAAGCCGATGCCGTTCCAGTCCGCGAGAGACGGGTCGAAGCAGAGCTTCTCCAGCAGGTCGAGGGAGATCTCCAGCCGATCGGCCTCCTCGGCGTCTATGTTGATGCCGATGTCGTACTGCCTGGCGAGCTGGGTCAGCCCCAGCAGGGTGGGGTAGAGCTCTTCCATGACGCGATCGTACTGGGCGCGGCTGTAGCGCGGGTGCAGGGCGGAGAGCTTGATGGAGATGCCCGGGCCCTCATAGATGCCGCGGCCATGGGAGGCCTTGCCGATGGCGTGGATGGCCTGCTCGTAGGAGGCGAGATAGCGTTTGGCGTCCTCCTCGGTGAGGGCCGCTTCCCCCAGCATGTCGTAGGAGTAGCGGAAGCCCCTGTTTTCCATGTTGCCCGCGTTCGCCAGCGCCTCGGCGATGGTCTCGCCGGTGACGAACTGCTCCCCCATCAGGCGCATCGCCATGTCCACACCCTTGCGGATCAGCGGCTCGCCGCCCTTGCCGATCAGTCCCTTGAGGGAATTGTTGAGGCCAGCTTCGTTGTGGGTGGCCACCAGCTTGCCGGTGATGAGCAGGCCCCAGGAGGCGGCGTTGACGAACAGGGAAGCGCTCTGGCCCAGGTGCTGGCTCCAGTTGCCACCGCTTATCTTGTCGCGGATCAGGGCATCGCGGGTCGCCTTGTCGGGGATGCGCAGCAGCGCCTCCGCCAGGCACATCAAGGCCACCCCTTCCTGGGAGGAGAGGGAGAACTCCTGCAGCAGCCCCTGCACCAGGCCCTGACGGCCGCTGGCGCTCTTCTGGTTGCGCAGCTTCTCGGCGATGCTCATGGCGAGCTTCTGGGTGGCCTCGGCCTTCTCCCTGGGCAGGCGGGCCTGCTCCAGCAGCATGGGCACGGCCTCGGTCTCGGGGCGGCGATAGGCGGAGGTGATGGCGGCACGCAGCACGGACTGCGGCAAGATGCTCTCGGCAAACTCGAGGAAGACCTGGATCCCCTGCTCGGTCAGGGTCTCGATGGCCTCTTCCCCGGCGGCAGCGGCCAGACCAGACTGCTCGGGCGGGGTCAGGCCGCGCTCCAGTTGCTCCAGATAGGTGAAGATCGCCTGCTTGATCAGCCAGTGGGGGGTGCGATCCAGGGTCTGAGCGGCCTGCTTGAGACGGTCGCGGGTCGCTTCATCGAGTTTAACGCCGAGGGTGGTAGTGGCCATGGGACTTCCTGTGTCTAGAAGGTAACAATATTACCGGACGGTTAAATTTTGCCGAGAATGGCGCAACCAGGTGCAACCTTCAAGCAAGAATTTTTAATGTCCCGGCTACATTGTTGAATTCTTCTATGCCAAATGACTCGGCAGATTGAGCATGAAAATAGGGCTGAACACAGCTTTTCACCGAAATATTAATGGGTTGTATGCATGTTTCCGGGATGGGATGTGGGGTGCAACCCTTGATGTATCCGGGTTGCTCTTTTTTCATGAAATATCAGCCAGGTACTCATGGGGAAACGGGTAAAACCGCCGCTGTGGACTCAGAGGTGTACTGATTACCGGGGTGACCCTGGCGCTGACTCTTCTATGCTGATAGCTGGCCTCGAAATCAGTTATCAATGACCAGGGAGATCAACATGGCGCGTGTCAGTACCTATCTCAATTTTGCCCGGGAGACGGAGGCGGCCTTCCTCTTCTACCGCGAGGTGTTCGGCGGCGAGTTCAACGGCCCCATCCACAGATTCAAGGAGTCCCCCGGCTGCCCGGGCCAGCCGCCCCTGTCGGAGGAGGATGGCGACCTGGTGATGCACGTGGAGCTCGCCATCCTCGGAGGACACGTGCTGATGGGCACGGACGCCCCCGCCAGCATGGGGTTCACCCTGGTGCAGGGCAACAACAGCTACCTCAACCTGGAGCCGGACAGCCGGGCCGAGACCGACCGTCTGTTTGCGGCCCTGGGAGCGGGCGGCCAGGTGGAGATGCCGCTGCAGGAGATGTTCTGGGGCGACTATTTCGGTTCTCTGGTGGACAGGTTCGGCACCCGCTGGATGTTCAACTGCCAGAGCAAGACCTGATAGCGGCCTTGCAATGAAAAAGGGCGCCATGGCGCCCTTTTTATTTCTGTGGATTGATGCCTTATTGCTTGCGGCCCACCATGTCGGCGGGCACCACCCAGGCATCGAACTGCTCTGCACTGAGGTGGCCGGAGGCGATGGCCGCCTCCCGCAGTGTCAGCCCCTGGTGGTGAGCGAGTTTGGCGATCTCGGCGGCCTTGTCATAGCCGATGTGGGGGTTGAGGGCCGTCACCAGCATCAGGGAGCGGGACAGCAACTCGTCGATACGCGCCCGGTTCGCAGCGATGCCGACGGCGCAGTGGTCGTGGAAGCTGCTCATGCCGTCCGCCAGCAGCCGCACGCTCTGCAGGAAGTTGTAGGCGATCATGGGCCTGAACACATTGAGCTCGAAGTTGCCGCTGGCCCCGCCGATGTTGATGGCCACGTCGTTGCCCATCACCTGGGCGCAGAGCATGGTGAGCGCCTCGCTCTGGGTCGGGTTGACCTTGCCCGGCATGATGGAGGAGCCGGGTTCGTTCTCAGGGATGCTGAGCTCCCCGAGCCCGCTGCGGGGGCCGCTCGCCAGCCAGCGCACGTCGTTGGCGATCTTCATGAGAGAAGCCGCGAGGGTCTTGAGGGCGCCATGGGCATGGACCTGGGCATCGCTCGCCGCCAGGGCCTCGAACTTGTTGGGGGCGCTCACCAGGGGCAAGCCGGTCTGCTCGGCCAAGGTTTTCGCCACCGCCTCGGCAAAGCCGGGGGGGCAGTTCAGACCGGTGCCGACCGCGGTGCCGCCGAGCGCCAGCTCACACAGATGGGGCAGGGCGGCAGCGAGGTGGCGCTCCCCCTGCGCGAGCTGGGCGACCCAGCCGGAGATCTCCTGACCCAGGGTGAGGGGGGTGGCGTCCTGCAGGTGGGTGCGGCCAATCTTGACAAGGTCGTCGAAGGCGGCGGCCTTGTCGGCCAGGGTCTGTTTGAGGGTGATGAGGGCAGGCAGCAGCTGGCGGGTGATGGCGGTGACCGCCGCCAGGTTCATGGCGCTCGGGAAGACATCATTGCTCGACTGGCTCTTGTTCACCTCGTCGTTGGGGTGCACCAGCCGCGCTTCTCCCCGCGCGCCGCCAAGCAGCTCGCTGGCCCGGTTCGCCAGCACCTCGTTGAGGTTCATGTTGGTCTGGGTGCCTGAGCCGGTCTGCCACACCATCAGGGGAAACTCGGCGTCGTGCAGGCCGCACAGCACCTCGTCGGCGGCGGCCATGATGGCCTGGGCCTTGCGCGCGGGCAGCAGCCCCAGAGCGTGGTTCACCCTGGCGCAGGCGGACTTGATGCGGGCGAGGGCATGGATGATCTCCATGGGCTGGCGCTCTCCCGAGATGTTGAAGTGGTGCAGGGAGCGCTGGGTCTGGGCCCCCCAGAGCCGCGCCGCCGGGACGGCTATCTCCCCCAGACTGTCCCGCTCCATCCTGATATTCATGACATTTCTCCTGCCGTTGAGGTGGTGCTCCCCAGCATGAACCCAAACGGCGGCCGGGGCCAGCTTGCATATGTCGGTTCATGGATTATAATAAGCAAAGCTTACTATATAGGTTGCATGCTATGAACAAACAACCCGACTCCCTCGGCTTCCTGATCGGTGACGTACAGCGTCTGATGCGCCGCCAGTTCCAGCAGCAGCTGGAAGGGAGCTGTCTGACCCTGGCCCAGGCCCGCGCCCTGGTGCACATCGCGCGCAGCGAGGGGATCCGTCAGGTGGAGCTGGCCGACGGCCTGGATATCCAGCCCATCACCCTGGCCCGCCAGCTGGATCAGCTGGCCGAGAACGGCCTGGTGGAGCGGCGCAGCGATCCCAGCGACCGCCGGGCCTATCAGCTCTACCTGACCGAGGCCGCGACCCCCTATCTGGCGATGATCAAGCAGGCGTCCGATCTGGTGCATCAGCGTGCCATCGGCGAGCTGGGGGAGGAGGCGACGGACGCGCTCTGCCACTCCCTCAAGATCCTGCGTGCCAACCTCTCTCATCCCTGATTTCTCATTTTGACGCAACACACAGCGGAGCGATGCTATGACCACTGACTCACCCTCCTCCCCCCGTCCCAGGATGAACCGGCGCCGTACCCGCCTGCTGTTGCTGGTGGTGGTACCGGCACTGGCCCTGGTCGGGGCGGGCGCAATCTATCTTCATGGCGGACGCTATGTGGAGACCGACAATGCCTATGTGAAGGCGGACAAGGTGCCCATCAGTACCGAGGTGCTGGGCCGGGTGGCCAAGGTGTTCGTCGCCGAAAACCAGCAGGTCAAGGCCGGCCAGCCGCTGTTCGAGCTGGACCCCGAGTCCTTCCGGGTTGCCGTGACCAAGGCCGAGGCGGAACTCGCCAAGGTGCGCACCGATCTGGTGGCGCTGCAGACCAGCTATCGCGGTCAGCAGGCCGAGATCGACGTGGCCCGCACTCGCCATGCCTATGCCCTGAAGGAGGAGCGTCGCCAGGCGGATCTGGTGGCCAGGCACTTCACCTCCACCGCCAACTACGATGACGCCCGCCAGCTCACCATACAGACAGCCCAGCAGCAAGTGGCGCTGGAGGAGGGGCTCAAGAAGATCGAAGCCTCCCTGAACGGGGACGTGAACCTGCCGGTGGAGCAGCAGCCCGCCTATCGGGAAGCCGCCGCCGGTCTGGCCAAGGCCAGGCTGGATCTGGCCCGCACCACCATCTATGCCCCCGCCAACGGCATCGCCAGCCAGCTGCCCAAGCCCGGCCAGTACAGCCTGGTGGGCATGACCGCCATGATGCTGGTGGAGACGGACACCCCCTGGGTGGAGGCGAATTTCACCGAGACCGAGCTGACCCATGTGCAGCCGGGCCAGCGGGTCGACATCAGCGTGGACACCTACCCGGACGCCCGCTGGCACGGGGTGGTGGAGAGCCTGAGCCCGGCCACCGGCTCCGAGTTCTCGGTGATCCCGGCCCAGAACGCCACCGGCAACTGGGTCAAGATAGCCCAGCGCGTCGCGGTGCGGATCAAGCTGGACGAGGGGGCGGATCTGCCCACCCTGCGCGCCGGCCTGAGCGCCACTGCCGAAATCGATACCGGTCACCAGCGCACTCTGCCCGGCTTGTCAGGTCGAGGTTGATATGACGACAGCAGCCACAGAGGAGGCCGGCCAAGTCTCCCGCCGCACCTTCATCACCCTGTCGGTGATGCTGGCCACCATCATGCAGGCGCTGGACACCACCATAGCCAACGTGGCCCTGCCCCATATGCAGGGGGCCATGGGGGCGACCCAGGATCAGATCTCCTGGGTGCTCACCTCCTACATAGTCGCGGCCGCCATCTTCATGCCGCTGACCGGCTTTATCTCGGCAAGAATTGGTCGCAAAAGACTGTTCATGTGGTCGGTGGCGGGCTTTACCGTCGCCTCCATGCTGTGCGGCGCGGCCCAGAGCCTGGATCAGATAGTGCTGTTCCGCCTGCTGCAGGGGATCTTCGGCGCCAGCCTGGTGCCCCTCTCCCAGGCGGTGCTGCTCGATACCTATCCGCCGGAGAAGCACGGCTCCGCCATGGCGATGTGGGGCATAGGGGTCATGGTGGGCCCCATCCTCGGGCCGTCGCTCGGGGGCTGGCTCACCGAGTACTACAACTGGCGCTGGGTCTTCTACATCAATCTGCCGTTCGGCCTGCTGGCCTGGTTCGGGCTTGCCGCCTTCATCGAGGAGACCAGGATAGACGCCAGCCGCCGCTTCGATCTGCTGGGGTTCGCCCTGCTGAGTCTCGGCATAGGGGCGTTGCAGATGGCGCTGGACCGTGGGGAGTCCCAGAACTGGTTCGCCAGCCGGGAGATAGTGATTGAGACCGTCATGATGGTGATGGCCTTCTATCTCTTCGTTGTGCACATCTTCACCCACCCCCATCCCTACATAGAGCCTGCCCTGTTCAAGGATCGCAACTTCAGCGTGGGCCTGGTGTTCATCTTCATCGTCGGCATCATCTTGCTGGCGACCATGACGCTGCTGCCCCCCTTCATGCAGGGGCTGATGGGCTACCCGGTGATCGACGTCGGCTACCTGCTGGCACCGCGCGGGGTCGGCACCATGTTCGCCATGATGCTGGTGGGCAGGCTGTCGGGCCGGGTGGATGTGCGCATCCTGATCCTGCTGGGGCTGCTGCTCACCAGCTTCTCCATGTGGGAGATGACGCTGTTCAACACCGACATCGGCAGCTGGGACATAGTGCGCACCGGCATAGTCCAGGGGCTGGGGCTCGGCTTCATCTTCGTGCCCCTCTCCACCATCACTTTCGCGACCCTGGCGCCGCGCTTTCGCAACGAGGGCACGGCGCTGTTCAGCCTGGTGCGCAACATCGGCAGCAGCATCGGCATCTCGGTGGTCATCACCTACCTGGCCCAGCGCACCCAGATGAACCACGAGGTGTTCGCCTCCTACATCAATCCCTTCAATGCCGGTCTGCAGCAGGGGATGGGGACAGCGGCGCTGATCACCCCCAAGGGGCTCGCCATGCTCAACGGCGAGGTGACCCGCCAGGCCAGCCTGCTCGCCTACCTGCAGGACTTCCGCCTGATGATGTGGGTCAGCCTGTGCGCCATTCCGCTGGTGTTGCTGCTAAAGGCCCCCAAACGCGGCGGCAAGGAGGCGCTGGCGATCCTGGAGTGAGGGCCCTTGCGGGGCATCACCCCGGCGCGAGCGGGCAAACGAAAGAGGGATGGCCATGGCCATCCCTCTTTTCATTGCAGCACCCCTGACTCAGATCTTGGGGATGAAGGGGGTGAGGGCGACCAGGGGGGCGGCGTCCTCATGCTCCTGGATCGCCTCGCCGTGCTTGAAGATCTTGAAGCCCTCGCCGCGCACGCTCCAGTACTCGACGGTCTCGCCGCCGCTCTCGCCGCTGATCTGCAGCAGGCTGGCTTCGCGCAGGGCCACCACGAACTCGCTCGGGTTGATGGCGCAGAACTCGGCGAGCCGCTCGTCCCGGGTCTCCCCCATGTGGCCGCTGATGCTGGCGTCCAGATAGTGGGGATTGATCTGCAGCGGGAACAGGCCCAGCGCCGGCAGCACGGCGGCGCTGCACACCGGCATGTCGTTGGTGGTGCGGATGCTCGGAGTCGCCACGTTGCAACCTGCGCTCCAGCCCACATAGGGCACGCCCCGTTCGCGCACGGCGCGCTGTATGGGCACCACCAGGCCGTATTCGTGCAGCAGCTGGTTCAGGCGCCAGGTGTTGCCGCCGCTGATGAAGATGGCGTCTGCCTGATTGATGGCCGCCACGGGATCGTCGAACTGGTGGATGCTGATGGTCTCCACCCCCAGGCTCTCGGTGAGATCCTGGGCGCGGGCATCCCAGTCGCTGCGGATCACCGCATAGGGGATGAGCAGGATGCGCTTGACCTGTTTGCGGGCGAGCAGGGTCTGCACCCGGTCGCGGGCCCAGCCGAGCAGGCCCGGGTGTTCTGTGGTTTTGCCGTTGCTGAGCAGAAGCAGTTCCATGATGTCTCCTCGAAATAATGCGCAGGACCTCGGTCCGTCCTGATAAAGGGAAGGGGCTACTCTACCCCCAAGACGGCGCCAAGTGTGTGATCTCGCCGCGTTTTGTGTCCCGGGGTTGGCTTTGCCCATGGCGTGGGCGAGTCAGGGCTGCCCGTTGACCGCCGCATAGAGCAGCATCAGCTCGGCCAGTGAGCCCACCTCGAGGCGCTTCATCAGGCTGGCGCGGCACACCTCGACGGTGCGCACCGAGATGCAAAGATCCTGCGCTATCTGCTGGTTCTTGTGACCCCGGGCGATGAGCTGCAACAGCTGGTGCTCGCGGGGGGTGAGCCGCTGATAGGCGGCCAGTTGGGCGAAACGGGTGGCCGCACTCTGCGTCGCCTGTTCGGCCCGCGCCATGGCGGCGAGCAAAGGGGCCAGCTGCACCGGCTTTTGCAAGAAATCCACCGCCCCCTGCTTGAGGGACTCCACCGCCAGGGGCACCTCCCCGTGGCCGGTGAGAAACAGGATGGCGATGGGGCTCTGGGCCGCCTTCAGCCGCTGCTGCACCTCGGGGCCCGACAGCCCCGGCATGCGGCAATCCAGGATGAGGCAGGCGGGCAGGCGCAGATCGACCTCGGCCAGGAAGCGCTCGCCATCGGCAAAGCAGTGCAGCGGCCGTTCGTCGCAGCTCTCCAGCATGAAGCGCAGGGAGTCGAGCACGGCCTCGTCGTCATCGACCAGGTAGAGGGGAGGGCGGTCAGTGGACTGCATATCAGCTCCTTGGATTGAGAGGGGACGCGGCCCCAAGCCGCTGCCGAGTGGCGGGCAGGGTCACCCGGGCCAGGCAGCCATGGGGGCTCAGGTTGCTCAAGGCGAGCTGACCGCGATGAGACTCGACCACGTCCCGGCAGATGGCGAGCCCCAGCCCCATGCCGTCGTCCTTGTCGCTGTGGAACGCCTGCTGCAGCCAGGCCTCTGGCATCCTCAGGCCGGGGCCGTTGTCGCGGATCTCCATGACCAAAAGCGCCGCCTCGAAGGAGACAAGCAGCTCGACCCGGCCCGGCTCAGCCCTTTGCGCCGCTGGGCCGTCCGTTCGGGCCGCGCTCTCGGCGCCATTCTTGATGAGGTTCATCAGCAACTGCTCCACCCCGGTGCCATCCAGGGGGAGCAGGCGCGGCTGCCCCTGCCAGCGCAGGGTGAAGGTGACCCCGAGGGGGGTCAACATCTGACCGAGCAGGGGTTGCAGCCCCTCCACCAGGGCGACCAGGTCAGTGGGCCCGGCTTGGCGGGGGCGCTTCTGCAGCCGGGATCTCAGCCGGTTGACGGTCTGGGTGATGCGCTGGACCTGGAGCCCTATCTGCTCCAAGGCCTGGCGCAGGGGTTCCAGGGAGGGATCCTGCCCCTGCCTCGCCAGGCGCAGCAGGGCACCCTGGCTGTAGTTGGCGATGGCGGTGAGGGGCTGGTTGATCTCGTGGGCCACGTTGGCGCCGAGTTCACCGAGTTCGGCGAGGCGTCTGGCCTGCTCGAGCTGGCGCCCCTTCTCCTCGAGTTGCTGGCGGGTGGCGAGCAGTCGGCGCTGGCTGCGGTTGAACAGCCGTTGCAGCAGCAGGTGGTGACCGCCGAGCAGCAGCACCAGCGCCAGGGCCCCCCAGCCCCACTGCTGATGCTGGCGCAGCCAGTGCCAGGCCGATTGCCACCAGGGGCCCTGCAGGGGGTGGCGATCCAGCGCCTTGAGCAGGCGGTCGATGGCGAGCTGACTGGTGGGCACTGTCCAGCCCGCCGAATCGGCGGCCATGGCCGCCTCGCTGTGTGCGGGCAGGTCGAACAACGCTCGCGTCACCGCCAGGGCGAGCGCAGGGGAGGCCTGCTCCGTCTGGGCGAAGGCCCAGTTCGGGTAGAGCCGGGTCGAGCTCTGGCAGCCAAAGCCCGCCGGTGCCTGGTTGTCCAGCACCCGAAAATCCGAGGCGGCGACCTTGCCCTCCCGCACCATGCGCTCCAGCTGGCAGACCGGCACTATGGCGGCGGCTACGTCCCCTGCCGCCAGCTGCTCGATGAGCCGGTCCAGGGGAAAGCCGGTGAAGCGCACGGCAGAGAAGAAGCGCTCCAGCCTGACACCCTGCTCGTCTGCCTCGAAGCGGTAGGCGAGGTAGCCGCCGAAGGCGTTTTCCGACACGGCGGCGACCGGCTGCCCCTCGAGCTCCTGCCAGTGCAGGTAGGGGGCCTGGGCGCGCACCACCAGGGCGGCGCCGATGGCGAGGTTGTCACCCCCCGCCGGGCTCTTGAGGGTGGCGAGCCAGGCCAGTGGATACTGGCGCGCCAGGCTCACCGACTGGCCCGGGTTGGTGATGACAAAGTCGAGCCTGCTTTGCGCGACGGCCTCGGCCAGCGCATCGAGCTCCAGGGGCACCAACGCGAAGCGCCGCGCTGGCACGCGCTCGTCCAGCCACGTCATCAGCGGCTGCCACTGTGCCCTGGCCAGCGCCGGGCCGCGGGTTGCCAGCACCCCTATGCGGACCGGCTCGCTCCGGGCCAGCGCCGACTCTGCCTGGGGCGGCACAGGCTCTGCCAGGGCGGGGGCGAGCCAGAGCCAGAGCAACAGGGCCGGCAGGGAGTTGCGGACGGGCGATGAGGGGGCGTGACGGAACAGGGCGCTCTCCTTGGGCGGCTGATGGGGAGGCCAGTCTATCACCGGGGCGATGTGCTGGGCCGCCCTGGCGCCATGATGGGGCGGCGAATGGGGCTTTGGTCACAGTTTGGCGGTTATGGGGCCGGTTTTATTGCGCTGGATCAACCCGGCTCCCGGTATGTGGAAAACCACAATAGAGGCGACTTCCTGCGTTGCGGACAATCGGCCCAACCCCCCTTTCGGGGAAGCCAGCTCAGCAGAAGGAAAAAGCCATGGAGCCCAGCAAGCGCCGATTGTTATCCGGGATCGCCGCCCTCACCGCAGGGGCGGCCCTGATCCCCGTGACTCAGGCCCAGTCCGTCCCCGTTCCCCGCAATGGGCGGGCGGCCATCAGTCGCGGGGACGGGCGCAAGCGTTACGGCATGCTGATCGACCTGCGCCGCTGCGTCGGCTGCCAGGCCTGCACCGTGGCCTGCACCATGGAAAACCAGCCTCCCCTCGGCCAGTTTCGCACCACGGTGAGCCAGTACGAGGTGAGCGACGTGGCGGCCCTCGAGGCCCCCGCCTCTCTCTTGATGCTGCCGAGGCTGTGCAACCACTGCGCCGAGCCCGCCTGCCTCGATGTCTGCCCCACGGGGGCCACCTTCCAGCGCGACGACGGTATCGTCGTGGTCAACAACGACTGGTGCGTCGGCTGCGGCTACTGCGTGCAGGCCTGCCCCTACGACGCCCGCTTCATCAACCACGAGACCAACACCGCCGACAAGTGCACCTTCTGCGCCCACCGGCTGGAGGCGGGACTCTTGCCCGCCTGCGTGGAGAGCTGCGTCGGCGAGGCGCGCATCATAGGGGACTTAAACGATCCCAAGAGCCGGATCAGCAGACTGCTGCGCGAACATGAGCCCGCCATCAAGGTGCTCAAGCCCGAGGCCCATACCCAGCCGCGGGTCTTCTATCTCGGCATGGACGAGGCCTTCGTCAGCAAGATCGACGGCCATCCGGCGCAGCGCACCCTGCTCGGCGACGACGGCAAGGAGATAGCCCATGACCATTCATGAACTGCTGGCCCCGGATCAACCCATCACCTGGCTGCCCTGGGCGGTGCAATATTTCTTCCTCATCGGCCTCGCCTATGGTGCCCTCTGGCTCGGCGCCTTTGATCTGTGGCGCAAGGCGCAGGACCCGCGGTTGCAGACCCTGGCCGCCGTGCTGATGGTGGCAGCAGGGCTGGTGGCCCCCATCGCCCTGACCGCGGATCTGCACCAGCCGGCCCGGGCCTGGCACTTCTACGCCCAGACCCGCTTCACCTCCATCATGTGGTATGGCGCCTACCTGCTGCCCCTGTTCAGCCTGCTCTCCATGATGCTCGGCTGGCTGCTGCTCAGGCCCGCCCTGGCCAGGCGCGGCGAGGAGCATGACAGGGTGGCCGCCCTGGCGCGGCTGCTCTGCCTGGGAAGCTGGTCCGGCGATGCGTGGCTGAGGCCCCTTGCGGTGGTGGCTGCCTTGAGCGGTCTCAGCATCGCCCTCTACACCGGGCTCGAGACCATGGCGGTGCAGGCACGCCCGCTCTGGCATACCCCCTGGTTGCCCTGGCTGCTGGCGCTGAGCGCCCTGCTGGCGGCCCAGAGCGCCTTGCTGCTGCTCAATCGCCTGCTGGCTGGCTGGCAGCAGCACACCGAGGCGGGGCTGCTGCGCCAGATCCGCCCGACCCTGGCCCTGCTCGCCCTCTCCCTGCTGGGCTGGGCCCTGTCTGGCGGCGCCTCGGCGGCTGAGGCGAGTGCCCTCTATCGGCTGGATCCCAGCTGGCGGCTGGCGGCCCACTGGCTGCTGCTGACCCTGGGGTTGCTCGGCCTGCTGCTGCTGGCTGGAGCAAGACTCTCCCCCCGCCTGCAAACCTGGGGCCTGGGGTTGCTGGCACTGCACCTGGTGTGGGGCCTGCGCTGGCTGGTGCTCATCCAGGGGCAGCTGGTCCCGAAATACGGGGCCGGGGTCTATCTCTACGACATCGCCTGGGGACCGGCCGGGGTGCTCGGCATCCTCGGCACCTTCGGCCTGCTGCTGGCCCTGCTGGTGGCGCTCTCAGAGCTGGTGCGTGCTCCGGCTCTGCCATCCGTCACCACTTCCTCTGCCACCCAGGCAGCCAACCCCCACTCCGCTCGCGAGGCACTCTGATGGATCACAGCAAACGCAAGTTTCTCAAAGGGGCCGCCATCGCCGGGGGCACAGGGCTCTTCGTGGCCGGTTACAGCGACACCCTCAAGCAGGTGGCGAGCGGGGTGGCCACCGGCAGCTCCGGCAAGCCGACCCGGGATCCCATTCACGGCAACTCGCTCGCCGTGGAGTACAGGGTCGACGGGCAGGGGGAGCTTCATCCCAACCCGGATCAGCGCCTCGCCAACACCATGTGCCTCGGCTGCTGGACCCTGTGCGGGGTGCGGGCCCGCATCGACAACGAGAGCGACAGGATAGTGCGCATCCTGGGCAACCCCTATCACCCCCTCTCTGCCCTGCACCACATCGACTTCAAGACGCCGATCAAGCAGGCGCTGCTCGCGACCAGCGGCCATCAGGAAGGGGGGCTGGAGGGGCGCTCCACCGCCTGCGCCCGGGGCAACGCCATGCTGGAGCAGCTCGACAGCCCCCACAGGGTCACCCGCTGCCTCAAGCGGGTCGGCCCCCGCGGCAGCGGCCGCTGGCAGAGTATCCCGTTCGAGCAGCTGATCGAGGAGGTGGTGGAGGGGGGGGACCTGTTCGGGGAGGGGAAAGTGGAGGGGCTGAGGGCCATCCGCAACCTCGCCGAGCCGCTGGACCCGGCGAACCCGGAATATGGCCCCAGGGCCAACCAGCTGCTGGTGAGCAACGCCTCGGACGAGGGGCGCGACGCCTTCATCAAGCGCTTCACCTTCAACAGCTTCGGCACCCGCAATTTCGCGAACCACGGCGCCTACTGCGGCCTGTCGTTCCGGGTCGGGGCCGGCGCCCTGCTGGACGATCTGGAGAAGAACGCCCACCTCAAGCCTGACTGGGACGAGAGCGACTTCCTGCTGTTCATGGGCACTTCCCCCCAGCAGTCCGGCAACCCCTTCAAGCGCCAGTCCCGCCAGCTGGCGGCGGGGCGGGCGCGGCAGGGCAAGCCGTTCTCCTACGTGGTGGTGGCCCCCAGCCTGCCGAACACGGTGAACCTGCCGTCCGCCCCCGCCAACCGCTGGCTGCCCATCCGGCCCGCCACGGACTCGGCGCTGGCCATGGCCATGCTGCGCTGGATCATCGACAACGAGCGTTACGCCGAGCCCTTCCTGGCGGCCCCCCATGCTGCCGCCGCCGAGCGGGCCGGCTATCGCGGCTTTTGCAACGCCAGCCATCTGGTTGTCTGCGACGAATCCCACCCCCGCTTCGGCCAGATGCTGCACGCCAGCGATCTGGGGCTGCCCCACGGCGGTGAGCCCTATGGCGAGGGGGATGCGGTGCTGGTGGTCGAGGAGGGGAGCGACGAGCCGAGACCCGCAGGCCAGTGTGAACGGGCCAACCTCTGGGTGGCGCGCAGCATTTCGACTCCGGGCGGGGAGCTCAGGGTCAAGAGCAGCTTCCAGCTGCTGGCCGAGGCGAGCCGGGAGCACTCTCTCGAGCAATACAGCGCCGAGTGCGCCGTGCCGGTAAGCGACATCGTCGAGCTGGCGCGGGAGTTCACCAGCCACGGCACCCGGGCGGCGGTGATCACCCATGGTGGCACCATGAGCGCCAACGGCTTCTATTCGGCCTGGGCCATCATGATGCTCAACGCCATGATAGGGAACCTCAACGCCCGGGGCGGCGCCGTGGCGAGCGGCGGCAAGTTCGACCCCTTCGGGGCCGGGCCGCGCTACGATCTCGCGAGTTTCCCCGGCATGGTCAAACCCGCCGGGGTCTTCCTGTCGCGCTCCAAGTTCCCCTATGAGAAAACTTCCGAATATCGCCGCAAGAAAGAGGCGGGGCAGAACCCCTATCCGGCCCACGAGCCCTGGTTCCCACTCTCCGGCCCATTGCTCGGCGAGCACCTGACCGCGGCGGTGAGCGGTTATCCCTATCGCGCCAAGGCCTGGATCAACCACATGGGCAACCCCCTCTATGGTCAGGCGGGGCTCAGCCATGCCATAGGCGAGCAGCTCAAGGACCCGGGCGTGCTGCCGCTCTTTGTCAGCATCGACAGCTTCATCAACGAATCCTCGGCGCTGTCGGACTACGTAGTGCCTGACACCCTGACCTACGAGTCCTGGGGCTGGGCCACGGCCTGGCACGGGGTCATGACCAAGGTCTCCACCGGCCGCTGGCCCGTGGTGGAGCCAAGAGTCGCCAAGACAGCCTCGGGGGATCCGGTCTGCATGGAGTCCTTCTTCATCGCCGTGGCGACGCGCCTGGGGTTGCCGGGCTTTGGCGAGGGGGCCCTGAAGGGCGCGGATGGCAAGCTGCACGCCCTGAACAAGGCGGCGGACTTCTCCCTCTACGGGGCGGCCAACGTGGCCTATCTCGGCGAGCCTGTGCCTCCCATAGATCCTGAGGATCTCGCCTGGTCCGGGGTGGAACGCATCATGCCGGCGCTGAACGCCACCCTGAGTGCGGAGGAGGCGGGCCGCGCCGCCTACCTCTTCGCCCGGGGCGGGCGCTTCGAGTCGGTGGCCAAGGGGCGCGATGAATCGGGTCAGCCGAGCAAGCGCTGGCCCAAGCCATTGATGCTGTGGAACCCGGCGGTGGGTAGCCGGCGCCACAGCCAGAGCGGCCAATACTTGAGCGGCACGCCGCGCTTCTTCCTCCCCCAGCTCGCGGACGGCACGCCGCTCAAGGAGGCGTTCAAGCCGACCCAGTGGCCCCTGCTGCTGACCAGCTACAAGTCCCACACCATGAGCTCCATGAGCATAGGCTCGGATCGCCTGCGTCAGGTGCACCCCAGCAACGGGGTGCGGCTCAACGTGGAGACGGCGGCGCGCCTTGGCATAGTGAGCGGGGACAGGGTGCGGGTCAGCACCCCCAATGGCAGCGTGATCGGGCTGGCGGAGTGCGTGGCCGGGGTGCAGGAAGATGCCATCGCCATCGAGCACGGCTTCGGTCACAAGGAGCTGGGGGCGCGCTCGCATTGGGTCGACGGTAAGGAGGTGGTGGCCAGTGCCTTGCGCGGCGCCGGGGTGAACCTCAACGATCTGGCGGTGCTGGATCCCAGTCGTCACGGCCGCTACCCCCTGGTGGACTGGGCCATCGGCTCCTCGGCGCGCCAGGGCTTGCCGGCCCGGGTGGAGAAGCTGGTGTAGCGCCAGAGGCAAAAAAGCGGGGCCATCATGGCCCCGCTTTTCATTGCGTGATCCTGAACATCACTTGTCCAGTTCGAAGTCCATCCACACCAGGCGGTGATCCGAGCTGACCCCCTTGGCGATGCCGCGCTGTGCGTCATACACCAGGTGGTAGCCCGGCTCGAAGCTGGCGGGCCAGAACACCCCAGAGGCGATAGCATTGAGGTTGGCTGAGGGGATCAGGTGATCGAGCTGCAGGCCGCTGCTGCTGGTGATGCGCTCCGGGGTGGTGCGGTTGTTGTTGCGCTTGCACAGATCCGGCTGACTGGCGAGGCACTCGGGGCCCCCCTGGCTCACCGGGATCAGGGCGCCATTGGTGACCGCCTGGTTGACCAGCACATGGTTGTGCAAGTCCTGGATGGCACTGAGATCCCCATCGCCTGCTTGCGGATCGGCGTTGAGATCCCCGGCGATGACGAAGCGGGCACCCTGTGGCAGGCCGCCCGCCTTGCCGGCGTCGTCCACCATGTAGCTGGCGCTCTCCACATAGTCCTGCCAGAAGGCGACCTCGGCCCTGTTGTGCTTGACGTTGTGGCGCGCCGCATTGCCAAAGATGGGGGGCGTAGGGTGGGAGATGAGGAAGTGGATCACTTCTTCCCCCTTGGCGGTCTTGACCCGCACCGGCACGTCCGCGTGGTTCTTGGAGGAGAGCGGGAACTGCGCCCAGGCGGCGTCGTCATACCAGGGCTCGCCGCACTGGCGACCCGCCGGGATCGGCGCCCTGGGGTTGTTGCAGTCGTCGATGACGGGGTTCGTCTCGCCCGGCATGTCCTTCCACTTGAAGTGCTGGAAGGTGCGGATCCCCTTGGTGTCGATGGGATACTGCGACATCAGGGCGAAGGCGTACTGGCCGTGGTAGTTGCCAAAGCCCCAGGCGTCGTCCGGCCCGCTGTTGCGCTTGCCATCCAGGTTGAGATCCTGGCCGCTCATCAGCCCTGTGTTGGTGGCGAAATTCTGCATCACAGGGTAGCTGATGGCTTGCACCTCGCCGTGCTGGGCGTGGGCCAGGTAGTTGTCGTTGAAGGCCTTGAGATCGGCTGTGCTCTCCCCCTTGCCGTCGTTGTCGAACTCGTTGAGCAGGAAGACGTCCGGCCGGGTGCGCTGCACTATCTCGGCGATATTGCGGATCTGCTGCACGTCGAGGGCCCTGGTCTTCTCTGCCCCGCTCAAGGTGCCGTCTGCGAGGCGGGCCAGCAGGGCATCCTGAGCTGTGCGGTCCAGCGCCAGTTCGCCGGAGAGCATGCCGGGGGCGGTGCGATCGAAGGAGAGGTTGAAGGTAGCGAAGCGAACCATGGGATCGGGGGCCTTGGAGTCATTGTTGCTGTGACAGCCTGCCATCAATCCGAGGGAAATGGCAGCGGCGAGCAGGGTCTTGTGGCTATTTTTCATTGTAATATTCCGTAGCATCAACAGGTTATGCCAGGGCACTGAAGAGGCCCAGGCGGGCCCATTATAGAGATGCAGATCTGAAACGGGCTCTGAATGAGCCAAAGTGTGAGTCCATTCACAGCCTGAAGAAGAGGAGGGCGGCGGGACGAGCCGGCAGCCTGGCCCTGACAGCTGGATGCTGGCCCGGGCCTGCGCCGTTCTGGATAAGCGCGAGGGCAAGAGGAGCTGGCCCACTGGCCTCGGTTGATCCTCTGGTCCCGGGTGCCTAGGACCAGCGGGAGAGGGGGAAGGGCATGGCGTAGGCGTAGCCCTGCTGATAGTCGCAGCCGAGGCGGTTCGCTATCTCGACATGGGTCTGGGTCTCCACCCCCTCGCACACCACGGCCATGCCGAGTCGCTGCAGGTAGGCCACCAGACCCACCAGCATCTTGAAGGCGTGAGCGGTGCGCGCCGCCTGCAGCAGCAGGGAGCGGTCCAGCTTGACTACCTCGTAGGGCAGGGCCATCAGGCGCTGAAAGTTGCACTCCAGAGAGCCGAAGTCATCGCAGGCGATGTGGGCGCCATGGGCGCGCAGCACCTCAATCAGCTCCCTGTAGCGGCTCTCCAGTCGGGCGTATTCCAGCACCTCGAACCAGATGTCGATCCCCAGCTTGCGGGCCTGGAGCAGCACCAGCAACAACAGGTTGCGGTAGGTGGGGCTGGAGAGCGCCGGATTGAGGTTGATGGAGAGCGTATAGGGGCCTTTTTGTGCGAGCACGGGCAGGTCGCGCATGATGGCCCTGAGCATGACGATATCCAGGTGCAGGGATTCGTCCTGGCTGAGGGAGGCAAAATCGATGCCTTTGTAACACTGGGCCACCGGATCCCAGCGTCTGGCCAGCGCCTCATACCCCTTGACCTGACGGTCCCGGCCTATGATCGGCTGGTAAAAGGGGACGGCGACATCCGCCATGGCCATCGTTGCCATGGCACTCATCGGATCCTCTTCTTTGAACGCAAACATGGCTCTCACCTGATGGAGATGAATGGCTGCGCATAATACAGGGCGCAGTCATCCAACCGATGTAGGAATTGTCTGATAATCAACCGGCCACGTGAATGGGCAGGGGCCGGACTGGCGGGCAGCGACGGGGAGCAGGCAGAGAAAGGCCAGTCGTCAGGAGGTAGGACGCAGTGACGCCATGGGCACCAAGGGAGTCAGGTGTGGGTGAAGTGTCAGCTCACTGCGTGTTGCGGCTGGTGCCCTCCGGCATCGAGGAACGAGGTGCCATGAATGGCCTGGGCCAGCCACTCCCAGTCGAGCTTGGGGGAGCCGGCCTTGAAGCGCTGGTAGGCCTGGCCTTGCGCAACGGTCAGGAACAGGGTGCTCGGCAGGCCGAGGCGGTTGAGATAGCGCACCATGACGTCACCCTGATAATGGCGCAGTCGTTGTTGCAGCTCGGGCAGCGTCAGCCCTTGCTCACGGCCCCTTTCATCCCAGATTTCAAACATATGAGGGCGATCCTTGCGACTCGAGGCTTCTACTGTTTCGAAAAAGCGGGGGCGGGGCAATTGTCAGATCTGACAGTGCCAAATGACCACTGGTCATAAATGCGAAAACCCGGCGCCAGGCCGGGTTTTCTGAAGGATGGTGGAGGGAGAAGGATTCGAACCTTCGAAGGCAGAGCCGTCAGATTTACAGTCTGATCCCTTTGGCCGCTCGGG